>NZ_CFHTCS010000060.1:0-16566 GCF_984369615.1 Martelella sp.
ACCCGCGACCGGCTTGATGAGCTGGTGCCGATCGAGCCGGCAGCCATGGAAGACCGACAGGTCATCGAATGGGACAAGGATGATATCGACGTTCTCAAGTTCATGAAAGTCGACGTGCTGGCGCTCGGCATGCTTTCCTGCATGCGCCGCGCCTTTGATCTTCTCGCCGAGCAAAAGGATATCCGGCTGGATCTCGCCACTATACCGGCGGAGGATCCGCGCACCTATGCGATGATCCGCAAGGCCGACACGCTCGGCACTTTCCAGATCGAAAGCCGCGCGCAGATGGCGATGTTGCCGCGCATCAAGCCGCGTACCTTCTACGATCTTGTCATTGAGGTCGCGATCGTCCGGCCCGGGCCGATCCAGGGCGACATGGTTCATCCCTATCTGCGCCGGCGCGAGGGCAAGGAAGATGTGACTTATCCGAAGCCCGAGCTCGAAGCGGTCCTCGGCAAAACGCTGGGTGTGCCGCTGTTTCAGGAGCAGGCCATGCGGGTTGCCATCGATTGTGCAGGGTTTATAGCCGGTGAGGCCGATCAGCTGCGACGCGCCATGGCGACCTTCAAGCACACTGGCGGGGTGTCCAAGTTCGGCGCCAAGCTGATCGATGGCATGGTCGCCAATGGCTATGAGCGCGAATTCGCCGAGCGCACCTTCCGGCAG
The DNA here is from genome assembly GCF_984369615.1 of Martelella sp. Lineage (NCBI taxonomy): Bacteria > Pseudomonadati > Pseudomonadota > Alphaproteobacteria > Hyphomicrobiales > Aurantimonadaceae > Martelella > Martelella sp. The sequence goes on from NZ_CFHTCS010000060.1 coordinate 667, forward strand.
CTTGAAGGCTTCGGCTCCTATGGTTTTCCGGAAAGCCATGCGGCGAGCTTTGCGCTGATCGCCTATGCGTCGTCATGGATGAAGTGCTGGCACCCGGATGCCTTTTGCTGCGCGCTGCTCAATGCCCAGCCCATGGGCTTCTATGCCCCGGCCCAGATCGTGCGTGATGCCCGCGATCACGGCGTCGAGGTCCGTCCGGTCTGCGTCAATGCAAGCCGATGGGATTGCACGCTGGAACCAACCGACCGCGACGACGGGCGTTTTGCCGTCCGGCTTGGGCTCCGGCTGGTGAAGGGCCTTGCCAACGCCGAGGCCGCCCGGCTGGTCTCCTGTCGCGAAGACATGCCCTTTGCTTCGGTCGACGATCTCTGGCGTCGCGCCGGTATTCCGGCCGCTGCCCTGGTAGAACTCGCAGAAGCCGATGCGTTCAGGCCCTCGCTCAGGCTTGCCCGCCGTGAGGCGCTCTGGGCGATCAAGGCCCTGCGGGACGAACCGCTGCCGCTCTTTGCTGCGGCTGCACGACGCGAGGCCGGCATTGTGCCAGAACAGGCCGAACCGGAGCCCCTCCTGAAACCCATGGAGGCCGGTCGGGAAGTGGTCGAAGATTACGGCCATGTGGGCCTGACTCTCAGGAAGCATCCGGTTTCGTTTCTGCGGTCGGAACTGACCCGCCAGCGCTTCAGGTCCTGCGCCGAAGCCGTCTCCCTGCGTGACGGTCGCTGGGTGAACCTCGCGGGTCTCGTACTCGTGCGCCAGCGACCGGGCTCAGCCAAGGGTGTGATGTTCATCACGCTTGAAGACGAAACCGGCGTTTCCAATCTCGTCGTCTGGGCCAAGGTGTTCGAGAAATACCGCCGCACCGTCCTCGGGTCGGGAATGCTTGGCGTCAAAGGACGGGTCCAGCGAGAGGGCGAGGTTGTCCATATCGTTGCCCGCGAGCTTATCGATCTGTCTTCCGAGCTCGCAAGCGTTGGGAACCGGGATACGGTCTTTCCTCTTCCGCATGGGCGGGGCGACGAGTTTCATCATGGGCCGTCGGGGCCGGATCCGCGAGGAATGCCGAAACCGCGCGACATGTTCGACCCGTATGGACATATCGATGAGATTAAGGTGAAGACGCGGGATTTTCGATAGGTGCTTTTTGCGCTTCCGGCCAGCATAATGGCAGACATTCAGCTTATAGAAAGGTTGACAGGATCGCCGTATTCTCAGAGCGTGACTGTCTGCAATGCGCATTCATTTCGGTCGTTCATTGGTTCTCGACCTTGTCCTGAAAGCAGTCCTTCGCTGCGCACGTGATGAATGACTAGTTAGGGCCGTGACTCGTCCTAACCGCTCCGTTCAGCATAGACTTGGCGAGTGTAGGACATAGACTCTTTGATCGGCTAATGAAGCTCCATGATGCAGCAGTGCATTCAGGTAGCGGCGGCGCTTGTGCCCCTCGACCAAGAAATAGTCTGTTTCAATGTGGTCTCCCATGCAGTCTGTAAAGCCTCCTAGAGTTTCCAGTACTACTAACGGGAAGTCCCAGTGACCTGAATCTAGTGCCTTTGCTGTAAGAAGCTTCTCGCCAGTTTTTTGTCCGTTAAACACCTCGAAATCGTGTTCGGGGTTCAGCGCTTCTTTTCCTCTCACGGTTCCGACTTTTGTAACGAAGTCATCCGCAGGCCAAATCTCTTCGCAACACGTCAGCTCTTCGATTGGGATGAATGAGGCGACGGAATCGGTCCAATGGCGATATATCCATTGTTCAGCGAGACTTCTTGGCAAGTGCTTGAGTTTGTGGCCATTTCTTTCCCACCAGCTCCCGAAATCCTCAACTTTAAGGTCGCCATACCCTTTAGGCTCCAAGTCGTGGTCCCAAACGCAATCTTCGCCAATTTCTCTTAGATCAATCATAAGCTGTTTTATCCAACCAAGAAACCACAAACTCTTCGGCCCAGGCGAAAGCGCATGGGAATGACCGCTTCGTTCACACTACTGATTTTTGACGGCCTGACCATGCTGCACGATGCCACTGGATGACCGATTCGGAGAAGCCGCGGCGCAGCTACGGGACGCCCCATGAACTTCAGGTCAGGGCTGCGAACGACGGCGAACTTTGGAGGGATCTAAGCATACGCGCCCTGCCGCTGCGCCACATGACCGTTTCGAGCCGATCTCTGCCAGCCTAGAAGACGCCGCCATTTCGTTCGCCAACGTCAAGGTGCACTGCGCCTAAAAGCAGCCATTCATTGTATTTTGAACCAAAGTCTTGAATTGGGGGGAACAGGGTACTTAGCCAACGGGCTTTACAGTCAGAAAGTGCTATGAAGTAAAAAGTTGAGTTAATAGAAGTTTTCCTGTTGAAAAAAACACCTTATAACTACCACTCTCAGTTCGAACAAAAAGGGAATGTGCTATGGTGGTCACAATCACGAAGCAAGCGGAAGCGTATTTGGAAGCTTTGGCTAAAGCGCTTGAGATTCCGGTGGCACGATACCAACAAGCGGAGAGGAGTTATAAGTCGCTCGGTGAGTGGCTTCACCGCGATGAATCCAGCGTCAAGAACTATGTTCCGGACGTCTTCGTGCAGGGATCTTTTCGCCTTGGGACGGTCATCAAACCAGAGTCTGATGGGGAAGAGTACGATGTGGATTGTGCCTGTTCGCTGACAAAACTCACGAAATCCAATTTGTCCCAAGCTGGTCTTAAAGAGCTGTTGGGCGAAGAAATCAAAGCCTATCGCAAGAGCAAGGGCATCCAAAAGGAGGTCCACGAGGGCCGCCGATGTTGGCGCTTAGAATATTCTGACGGCGCACAGTTCCATATGGATATCGTGCCGTGCATTCCGAACGTAGAAGCTCAGCGCTTGTTGCTTGAGTCTCGTGGTCTGGACGCACGCTTTGCCGACACGGCGATCGCCATCACCGACAACGAAGTTCCTGAGTTCTACGAGATCACTGAAGACTGGCCCCGTTCAAACCCGCGTGGATACGCGGAATGGTTCAAGTCCAGAATGGGAAATGCGTTCATCCGGCGGCGCGAGCAGGTACTGAATGAAATGCGAGCAGAAGGCGTTACCGCCAGCGTTGAGGATATTCCGACGTACCGTGTTCGAACTCCCTTGCAGTCTGCCATCATGATCCTCAAGCGTCACCGCGACATAATGTTTGCGGATGACCCGACCGATAAGCCGATATCGATTATAGTCTCATCGCTAGCGGCTCACGCCTACGAAGGTGAGGAAACGATTGGCCTGGCATTGTTGTCCATCTTGAGTCGTATGGAAAACGCCATCGAACACGACGGTACGAAATACATCATACGAAATCCAACCGATGCCCTCGAAAACTTCGCCGACAAATGGGAGAACCATCCCGAACGCGCCGAGGCTTTTGTGGGATGGCTAGAGCAGGCTCGGAAGGACTTTTCGTCTGTAGGGCGGTTGGTGGAAAACCGTCGGATGTCGAGTGTCCTGGCGAGCCACATGGGACAGGACATCACTGATCAAGCAAGCGATGCCGCTTTGCAGCCGTCACGCTCTGGCAGTGCGGGGCTGCTCGCCAACGCGACAGCAGCGTCAGGCACCGCCGCGCCAAGCGTCTCGTTTGCGGATGAACCGCGCACTCCGAAGAAACCTGACGGCTTTGCATGACCTGGTGGGTCTTTCAAAACTCGAGGCTCGTGACGGAAAAGGCGGCGCTCGCCGAGCTCGAAGGGCGCGTGGATTGGTTGCGAGTCAACAGTTGGCAAGCCGACAGCGAGTTGGCGATGTGCGTAAGTTTTTCGATCGCACACGGGGAAGGAGAACTTAGCTTTCGGATGCGGTATCCGAGCGTCTTTCCCGACTCACCACCCATGATCTTCACCGAAGATCAATCACGGATTTCATTGCATCAGTACGGTCCGGGCGGCGAACTCTGCCTCGAGCATCGACCCGACAACTGGCATCCATCGGTTACGGGAGCAGACATGGTGGCAAGCTGCCAACGTCTACTGGCCGAAGAGCAACCCGGGACTGGAGAAAGTTTTCACGCCCGATCGGCGCATATAAGCTCTCTAGGTCGAGATTTGCGCACGACATCTTGCCGGCTGCTTCTAAGCGAGCAAGATCTGCACGCTCTGAACAAATTGCCGGAACGCACAGCATTTTTGTCTAGCCTCTCGGAAAGCAAAGCGGCATCCGTCTATGTCGCGTCGATTGAGCAGATCGGGCCAAATGAGGCCCCCCTTTGGACCAGCGATCTGAGACTGCCTACGGGAAACAGTCCCTACGCGGGAACAGTGATCAGAGTGCCCGGAGCCGCTGCCAGCGATGTGCGATCGGTAGATAACCTGAGATCTTTGCTCGAAAAAGCGGAGCTCGGAGAACTCTGCGGTGAGATAACCGAAACGGACGCTGTTACCCATTTGCTAATCGGGGAAGCGCGTGACTGGACACTACTCTGGACCTTCGGAAAGGCCGCGGAACGTAAGGTCGTCAATTACACAACAGTTGTCGTGCCCCAGGATGGACAGCGTCTGCCAGACCAGTTCAAGGCTCTTTGCGGAAAAAAGGTGGGGGTTGCTGGGTGCGGCTCGATGGGATCGAAGGTCGCCGCCAGCCTTTGCCGAGCGGGCGTCGGAAAGTTCGTTCTCGTCGACGAGGATATCTTCTTTCCCGGAAACGTGGTTCGCGGCGAACTCGATTTGAAATACGCCGGAATCCACAAGGCGTCAGGTCTCCGTGAACGTCTTAAAAGCCTTGCCCCCGGTACCGATGTGCAGACCTTCCGCATGAGCCTTGGTGGTCAAGAAAGCGCAGCAAGCATGACTGGGGCGTTGGAAGCACTTGGCGACTGTGATGTATTGATTGATGCTACCGCATCGTCCGAAGCGTTTAACATGATCGCATCCGTCGCGACCCGTCGGAATGTCCCTATGGTCTGGGCGGAGGTGTTTGCCGGCGGGATAGGTGGTTTGGTCGCCCGTGCGCGACCGGAGTGTGACCCCACTCCCCTCGCTGCGCGCGGACAGATCGATATCTGGTGCAAAGACCAGGGTGTCACGTGGATCAAACCGGAAAACCCGGGGCGCTATGAAGGGCAGACTCAGGACGAAATTCCGCTCATTGCCGATGACGCAGATGTGTCGGTCGTTGCCGCACACGCGTCGCGTTATGCAATTGATATCCTGGCGCGGCCGGAGGCCAGCATTTTTCCGATGTCAGCTTACCTGATCGGATTGTCTTCAGAATGGCTGTTCGATCAACCTTTTGACACCAGACCGATCGACTTGCGGCCTGATGGCGAGTGGGGGGAGACAATGGACGTTACGGACCCGACGGAAGCTTTGAAAATTTTGATGGAGCATTTGCCGCCCAAGGAGAAGCGCGATGCAATTGATGTTGCCGAATGACGTCGTGCTCACCATGCGGCAGCACCTCTTTCGCGCCGGTCGGCGCGAAATCGGCGGGATGGTAATGGGCGAAGACCTAGGTAATCAGAGGTTTCGGATCGTCGAATTTTCGGTCGACACCTACAGTGGCACGAGATCCAGTTTTCATAGAAATACCGAGGAACATGATCGAGCTCTGTCTGCGTTCTTCGAAAAGACAGGATCAGACTATGCGAGGTTCAATTACTTGGGCGAATGGCACAGCCACCCGAGCTTCAGCGTGCAACCGAGCCTGCAAGACCTACATACAATGCAGGATTTAGTTGACGGGACAGGCGGTGTGAACTTCGCCGTTCTCTTCATATCGCGGCTTAATTGGTATTGCCGATTTGACTGCAGCGCACACCTCTTCGTTCAAGGCCATGCACCAACCGTTGCGGATATCGCACGAGAGAACCGGTCCAAAAAAACAGAACTGAGCTGACATGCTGAAAAGGCATCTTGATAACTTTATCTCCAAACTGATCGATTGGTGGTTTCGGGTTTCGACAATCGAACGCTACCTGATAGCGACTGGGACGGGACTTCTGATCGCCATATTCGGCGGCCCGCCAGTTATTCTCGAGCTCCTGCGGATAGGGTTCGGAGCTTTACCAGAGAGCCTAGTCCGCGTGCGAGAACGTATCGATACCTTCTACGCTTGGATTCTTGCGATCGCATTGGCCCTGATTGCCGTCGGACTTCTTTTGGCTGTCTGGCGATTTGTGAATGATACAAAATCGCGATCCAAGCGCCGTAGTCTTGTTATCGAAGCGCGTGGATTGCGTGATGACGACGGCGTCTCATTGGCTGAAGCGGTCGCCAAGGACCATGACGGTGTCGTTACGCCGATCATATTGGACTTACGCAACAGGTTGGATGGAAGGGTCATCGAGCCCGAGAACGCAATAGCAGATATTACGGCTATCCATCGTTCCGTTCTGCAGCACCGGAAGGATGGTGACCGGGCCAACATCAAGATCGTCTATGGGGGGCTAACCTCTGTACCCTACACGTTCCTGACCGGCGTCCTGCTTGATGATGAAAGCGAGATATTGATCTATGATTGGGATCGGACGCAGGAGGCATGGCGGAAGATCGATGGCGATGATGACGGCGTCAACTTTAAAGGCAGCGGGCTTGAGTCGCTTGCGGGAGCAGAAGTGGTGGTCGCGCTCGCTTACTCCTATCCGGTGACCGATGATGATTTGGCGACCACATTCAATCTGCCAATCGTCCGTTTAACGCTTGAGGAAATGTCATCCGACGCGCACTGGTCGCAGAAAAAGCAACACCGGCTGGCGCAGGAGTTCTTCGAAACCGCCAAGCGTTTGAGTGCGAACGGGGTGAAGCGAATTCATTTGGTGCTGGCTGCGCCGAACAGCGTCGTGTTCACTTTCGGCAGGCGCTATGACAAACGAAACCTGCCAGAAGTAGTCGTCTACCAATACCAGCGCGGAGAAGTTCCAGCCTACCCTTGGGGTGTACTGATGCCGGTTGCCGGGATCGAGCGCCCACGGATACTCTACTCAGAGGCCGTTGATTTACGATTAGCTTAGGTGGACTCGTTAGTCCGCAAAAGCGTGTTTATCGACGCGTCGTGAGTATCCGCTTTGCGACGAAACGCCCATATATCCAACGCCACCGAATATCTGTTGTGCTCAGTCTGTAGGTAGAAACCGACAGACCGCTTGCGGCCCCTTTTCTTCCGGTCCGGAAGGCGCCGCCTTACCGGTCATGGTGACTACGCCGTCGCTTGCTCAAAACCCGTCGTGATGTGGAACGGTTCCTGTCCCGTTCGATCCACGCATGCTAAAGCTTCCGCCTAGACATCTTCCCACTGCCATCGAGTATGACAGCTCAATTTTACGAAGTCATTTCACACTAAAGGCTCACGTCATTGGAAACAGGATTTCCAGTCGTTTGCTAACCCAGTCGAAGAACTCCTTCGAAGTCTCAAATTGCGGGGCCGGCGTAGTGGGATCAAGCAGAGCCTTCAGGACATATCCAGCGTTCTCAAGACCTGTGCTTTGGTCTCCCGTCTGGAATATATCCACAGCTTCGCGGAATCGCAGGATGGTAGCGGGGTGGCCATTTCCAGCGCCTACCGTTTGCTCAAATAAAAATAGCCAGGTCAGGGCGACCACGATCATTAGGACGCGAAATTCTCGCTGGAGGCCGCTTCCCGCCCTGTCCAAAATCCACCGTGTGGCGAAGGCATCGGCACGGTATTCCTGCTTCACGAGGAGGTCCTTGGGAAGAAATTTCACATCACCGTGATGAATGTGGGCGACCTCGTGAAGGATGATCCAGCTAAGGGCGCCAAAGAAGACATTGTTCACTCGACCTTCTTGCGTATCAAACTCGGGGGAGATCGGTGGCGGCGGGAGGTCGATTGGCCAGTCCTTATCTGCCCGGTAAAGCGCCTTTGCATAGGCAATATAGTCGGGGATATTTCGGGCCGCACACTCTTCCGCAATATTGATCTCGGTCTGGCCGGGTTGTTTGAGTGCTCGTTGAGCTCGGGAAGTGATGTCTGCAACATGGAAGGCCGCGTAGGCGATGCACCACAGGCTCGCGAGTCCCGCGTACGAGAGATAAATCGCTTTGTCGACAGGCACCGCATAGAAGTTCGCCGCTGTTTCGCTTGTAAGCAGATCCCATTTTCCGGAGCCAAAAATCTCCTCTGCAAGTTCCCCGCCACGTTCGGGCGCAATGTTGAACGGGGTTCGGGCTGCATATCGAAAGAAAGGTTCAGTCACTTGCTTGGTGGTTGGCATAGGTAATTCAGTCCAGTTCCTGTCAGGGGCGGGTCCAGCCTTCGGCCAGCTTCTCCAGCACCTTGTCAAACCAATGCTCGTACCAATACCAAGTGCCGGCAATCATGACACCAAAGCCCTTACCTGGCGTTCGAGCGTCCAGTTGCCGTACCAGGAGGGTATGGTCGTGCATATTGAAGGCAGCGTATCCGGCAGCCTTGACCTTCGTAACGATCTCCGACGGTCGAAACTTCGGACGCTCAACCTCTTTCAGGAGAACGCGTTCGACGGCTTCCGCTTCTGGTGAGCCCGGCTTGATGAACTCAACAGCAAGATCAGATTTTGATGCTTTGCCTGATACCTTCGGCACGAAGGCGACCCGGTATCGGAATTTCGGGTCGCTCTGTTCTTCGTCGGTCAGAGCATCCTGAAAATTATCCATTGCCGTGGCAATGTGTGGCGGCAATTCCGCACCCACCAATCCGGCGCGTTGTAGGCCGCCGAAGGTGACGAACTGGAGCGCAATCGGCAGCCTTTTCTCCAGCGCAAATTCTTTGCCGAAAAGCTGCTTGATCGCATCGTTGAAATTAATGCAGCAGGCTTGGAGCTTCGCACTCAGCGCGTCATCTATGCGGTTGGTTGAGCGATGCTCAATCTCATGGCGGATTTCTGTGAGGAAGTTCAGATTGTTGATGACGCCTTTGTCGAGTGGGCATTTGCCATGGGCGAGGCATTGCCCTAGCTCCCAATATTTATCGACGCCGCTCGGCGTTTTCTGGACCACGCCACCCTTCTTGTAGCGGTAATCGACACCTTCTCGCTTGTAGTAGGAGTGCAGTAGGTACGTCCACGCGATTATGGACGTGATGATGAACAGTTCGGCGCGGAAGTGTAGTCCGGCGCTGTTGAACGTATGGACCGCGGCGATCATCGCCTCACGAGCTTTGACCAGCAGTTCATCCCCTTGCAGATGGAGGCCGGTGGCCGGATCAACATTCGGCCACGCTTCCAGAAAATCATCCAGTTCGGCGTCGGATGCTGCCTTTATTGCTCTGTGCTTTGTCCCGTCCCGAATTTCCGATATTCGGGCGTGATTGATAGAACGGGTCGGGCGGGAAAAGTACGCCTGGATGTCTTGCGGCACATACTTCCTCGCAAGCATTGCCTTGACGATCCCTACTTCCCACCTCTCAAGTGTATTTCCCGGTCGTCGCGCCAAATCCTGTTCGCCTAATTTTATCATCCAAACGAATGTGTGGCGTTAGACTTGCTCGGATTTGTGCGCGACGTCAATCTCAATAACTTATCCTCCAAGATGGTTTATCTATCGCCTAAAACACAATATTTTCGCTGCGGGCACGGAAGTAATGGCAGCCCCGAAATTTGCCTGCGAGATTCGCCGTAATTGCGTTTGATAGGTCTTACTGTCTTCCTTTCTGGGCTCGCTATTGCAAAGCCGCCTGTCCGCATTCGGCCCCGTTTCTGCCGGTCCGGAAGGCGCCTCCATTTCAGCCATTGAGTGGTTCGTGTCCGGAATCCAAAACCGGACATTCGCTGAGTGACAAACAAAAGGGCAAGACGGGGACAAAACCGACATTGGAGAACTCAAGCGCGTCTGCCGAGGTGAGCCTCCATCTCATGGCGTTGCGATAGAGACTAAGCGCGCCAAACGTCACTGCTTCCAGGTGTCATTCGGCGTGGTACCGCGTCTGCCACGCTTTAGATCTTTGAAAGACAGAAAGCGACGATCAGCGTCGAACGCCCATGCCGAATTACAGCCAGGACTGTACAGCCATGGGCACACTACGGGAGTCTTTGTTTGGCTGTCTCAAAATGGTCGGCATATTGACATCGTTTAAACATGACTTTTAAAGGAAGGTTTAAGGCTTTTGAGGAGCCTCCGAGGTGGGGCGACCCGCAGAGACTGCGATGAAGATGATTGCGGGAAAGAGCCTCCAGAGTGTTCGCGATGAACGGACGGGTAGTCAAAACATTATGTCGATGGGATGGGATATTCAGGGGCTTTTCCGGCTCCACGCCAAAGGTATCGCGCGGTCTTTGATGCGAAGGGGAATGTCCGGCGAGGCTGCGGCGGATATCACGCAGGACACTTTCGAGCGTGTTCTCGTCAGACAACCGAAGTTGGAGGGAGCTACCAATAATAATCCCAAAGCCTATCTCTATCGGGTTTCTCGCAATCTCGGTATCAATCAGATTCGCCGTGATGCGCTGATCCGAACGGTAGACCTCGACAGTGAGGAGGCGCGGGAGCAGCCCGACCCTTCTCCGTCTCCCGAGCATATCGTCTATTCGCGGCAATGCCTCCTGCAAACCTACCGGGCGCTCGAGCAATTGCCGGCGAGAACCCGCACAGCCTTTGAAATACATCGCCTCGGCGAACGCACGATTGCCGAAGTGGGGGAAGAGCTGGGCATTTCCACGACCCGGGCGTGGACGCTGATCCATCAGGCCTACCGTCATCTCCTCAGCGCGACGGAAGAAGAATGAGTTTTTTGCCGATCCTGAAGGGAAAATTCTGCGCTCCCGATTGTACTAGAGGCAGGAAATATGCGCAGGCCGTTGCCGCGCCGAGGGATATGAGATGAACGACGCCGCGCCGGATGAGGAGCGCCTGCTGGACGAAGCCATCGACCTGATGATCAGCCATCAGAGCGATCCGGACAATGCCGGGATCATTGACAGGATCGTGGCATGGCGGTCGATGAGCGATGCGCACGAGCGGATATGGAACCGTGTCGCGAAAATTCACGGGGCGTCCGGGCGCATTCTTTCCGAAAAGAAGCGGATTGAACGGCGTGATGCCCTGCAAACGTCCCGGCGGAATTTCATGATCGGCGCGGCGGCGACCGTCGGGACAGGGGCGACGGCCTATCTGTTCGGGCCCGGGCTTCTTCTTGAGGCCCGTGCCGACTATCTGACGGGAAAGGGCGAGTTCCGGCGTATCGAATTGGCAGACGGCAGCGTCGCGATCCTCGGTCCGCAAAGCGCTTTGGCCGTGGATTTCGGCGAACAGCAGCGGACGATCAGGCTGCTGGCGGGCATGACCTTCCTGTGGGTTGCGCCGTTGCCGGGCGCACCGCTGTTCGTCATGGCCGGGCCGCTGCGCGCCGCATCGTCCAGCGGCGCTTTCGATATCAGCAGCGATGGCGATTATGTGACGGTGGGTGTCGATGACGGCCGGGTAGACCTCTCTTCCCAACGTCGGCAGTTTTCCGACGACGAAGAACTCCGACAGGGAGACTGGCTCAGTTTTGACGCGTCATCCGGCGCCATCGGGCGCGGCAGACGGGAGCGCGACATGATCGGCTCGTGGCGCGACAATCTCATCATCGCCGAAAACGAACCGGTTTCGGCGCTGGCGCTGCGCATCGGGCGCTGGATACCCGGGCGGATCGTGATTGCCGATCCCTTTATCGGCAGCCGCTATGTGAGTGGCGTTTTCGATCTCGACAGGCCTTTCAGCGCGCTGGAAGCCGCCGTCCATCCTGCAAATGCAAAGGTTCGGCGTATCTCTTCGCTTCTGACCATTGTTTCGCCTGTCTGAAAAAAAGTTGAGTAAACGGTGAATATTTTGTCGGCCCGTTTGTACTAGCTTTGAGGACAATGGGTCGGTTCGCTGCCTGTTGCCGCAAAATTCAAAGCAACGGAGTGGTTGACGCATGGGGCGCATCAACGAAAAATATATGATATTCAACAGGCTGAAAAACGGAACTGCAGCAGCGGCTCTGGTCATGGCCGCAGGCGGACTGCTACAACTGAGCGCGTCCATTCCGGCTGTGGCGCAGGTGCAGGCTCAAACCGGTTTTACCATTCCGGACGGATCGCTGAGTGCGGCGCTGACGACGTTCGGTCGCCAGGCCGACCTGCAGGTGACCTATCTTGCATCGGTCGTGGTCGGAAAAGCCTCTCCCGGCTTCAGCGGAACCGCGAGCCCGCAACAGGCGCTTGTTGCGATCCTTCAGGGATCGGGTCTGGTCTACACCTTTACCAACGACAGAACCGTGGCTATTTCGGCGCCCGAACCAGTTTCCTTTGGCGCTGGCGGCGGTGATGCGGGTGACGTGACGCTACTGGAGCCCGTCAATGTGACAATCAGTGCCGGGGGCAATGTCGGCATTGTCGCAACAGCGAGCGGGACCGGAGCAAAATCCGGCCTTCCGATCAAGGACACGCCGCAGGCCGTCAATGTTGTGACCCGCGACCAGATGGATATTCAGGGCGCGGAAACGGTGGTGCAGGCGCTGCGTTATACGCCTGGCGTCGTGGCGCAATATGGTGATTCCGATGCGCGGGTGGATTGGTTCTCCGTGCGTGGTTTCCGGCCGGGGCGCTATCTCGACGGGCTCAGATTGCCGTTCGGCGCGCGCGGTTACGCCCAGCCGAAAATCGAACCCTACGGTCTGGAAAGCGCCGAGGTGCTGAAGGGGCCGACATCTGTGCTCTACGGCCAGAACCTTCCGGGTGGCCTGATCAACATGGTTAGCAAGCGCCCGCGCGACGAGGAAATCCGCGAGGTCGAACTGCAGGCGGGCGGCTATGACCGCTTCCAGACCGCGTTCGATTTCGGCGGACGGCTCAATGATGAAGGTACGGTTCTGTACCGCCTGACGGGCCTGGGACGAGTTTCGGACACGCAGTATAACTACGTTGACGAAAAGAAGGGCTTCTTCGCGCCGTCGCTGACTTTCGCGCCCAATGACGCGACGTCGCTTACGCTTTACGGCCAGTATCAGAAGGTCGATTCCAATGGCGGCGGCGGGTTCCCGGCTCTGACGGCCAATGGCACGCTTTACACCGACGTCTATCCGGAATTGCCGCGCGACACTTTTGTCGGCGAGCCAGATTACGACAAGTTCGAACTGGTGCAGTCCTGGGCCGGCTATGAGCTTGACCACGAATTCAACGACACCTGGGCGGTCAAGCAGAACCTGCGTTACGCCTATGTGAACGCCGACACCCAGCGCGTGGCGCCTGTATGCCTTGCCGGCATGGTTTGCGATCCGGCCGCCCTTTACCGTTATGCCTGGGCGTTTCCGGAGCGATCAAATCTTTTCACCATCGACAATCAGGCAATCGGCACCTTCGCGCTTGGCGAAACTAAGCATTCGCTGCTGCTCGGGCTCGACTATTCCTACGAGACCAGCCATTTCGAAGAGTCGCAGCTGACGATCATAACGACGCCGTTCGACGCCTATGATCCCGTCTACGGCGCAACGCCGATCTCCCGTCCCCCCACTGCTATGTGGGTCGATCAGGAGCGCTCGCAGCTTGGCCTTTACGCTCAGGACCAGATCGAGTGGGATAATTTCGTCTGGACGCTTGGCGGCCGGTATGACTGGGCTGACACCAAGACAAACACCCGCACAGCAACCAGCGATGCCACGGTCGACCAGAACGACGGAAAGTTCACCTGGCGGACCGGCCTTGTTTATAATTTCGACAATGGCATCTCGCCCTATGCAGGCTATTCCACCTCGTTCAATCCGCAAAGCGGAACCGACCGGGACGGCAATCCCTTCGACCCGACCACTGGCGAGCAGTTCGAGATCGGCCTGCGCTATATGCCGTTTACCGAGGACATCTCGATCAGCGTTTCGGCCTATCAATTGACCCAGAAGGACGTGCTGACGCCCGATCCGGTCAATATCAACTACAACACCCAGACCGGCGAAGTGCGCCTGCGCGGCATTGAGGTTGAGGGCAAGGCGGAACTGACCGACGGTCTCTCGCTCATCGCTTCCTACGCCTATACCGACAGCAAGATCACCGAGGATAACCCTGATGCCGCCGGCGCAAGCGATGTCGGCAACCGGCTGGCCTTCGTGCCGCGCCATCAGGCCTCGCTGTGGCTCGACTATACGGTTCAGTCCGACACCGCCTGGGGCGGCCTGAGCTTCGGCGGCGGCGCGCGGTATATGGGCCAAACCTATGGCGACAATGCCAATATCTACGATATTCCCGACTACACGCTGTTCGATGCTGCTCTCCGGTATGATTTCGGGGCGATTGATCAGAAGTATGACGGACTGACGGGGTCGCTCAACGTTTCCAACCTGTTCGACAAGAAATATGTCTCGACCTGCATCGCGGCCACGGGCTGCAATTGGGGCGACGGGCGGACGATCTACGGCACGCTGAAATACCGCTGGTAGCCGTTGATGCCATCATCTGCAAAACATGCCCTGACGCGGCGGCAATTCGTTGCCGCGTCACTGCCGGTCCTGTTGATGGGAAACGCGGCCTTTGCATCTCAGCAAGGGCCGCGTCTTGCCGTGCTCGACTGGGCCTGGGCGGAGACCGTTCTGGCGCTCGGTGCTGCACCTTATGCCGTTGCCGAGGCGCCGCTTTACAATGAACGGGTGGTTTCGCCCTCATTGCCGGCCACAACCATCGATCTTGGCCTCAGGTCATGGCCGAATATGGAACTGCTGAAATCGGTGCATCCCGGTCTGATCATCACGCAGGCCGGTTACGGCGTTCCCGTAAGCCGGCTTGAGGCCATCGCGCCGACCATGGCGCTGCCGCTTTTCACGACCGACAGAACGCCGCTCGCCCTTGCCGAAAGCGGTATGAGCGCGATTGCCGAACGGCTGGACCGTAAGGCGGAGGGCGATGCTTATATCGCGCGCTTTGACGCCGCCCTTTCAAAGATGCGCGACCCGCTTGCAGGGGATGACGGAAGGCCGGTTCTGATCGTCAAATTTGCCGGTGAAAGACTGGTGGATATTTACGGGCGAGGCAGCCTGTTCGACGATGTGCTGCAACGGCTCGGCCTTGAAAACGCCTGGCAGGAGACCGGCAATCGCTGGGGTTTTTCCACCGCCGGGCTGGATGCCGTTGCCCGTCACCGCGATGCCCGGCTGGTGATCATCGAGCCGGGCCCGCCGCCAGGCCTTGCGCAAAGCCGCCTGTGGAACACGATACCCTCCGTCAGCGCCGGGCGGGTCTTCACCATTCCACCGACATGGGTGTTCGGCGGCCTGCCATCGGCGTTGAGGTTCGGCTGCATCCTGACAGAGGCACTGACGACCGCATGAGAAAATCTGCCACAGCATCCGTCGCCGCGCTTTCGATCCTGACCGTTTTCGCGCTGGCGCTGACAGTCTTCGGCTATGCCGGACATGTCGCGCCGGGCCGGCTGCTGTCCGCGCTGATGGCGCCCGACCCGGAGACCTTCGGCGAGGTCTATCTGCATTACGGCCTGTTTCCGCGCTTGTTCGTGGCGCTTCTTTGTGGCGCTGCGCTGGGGCTTGCCGGGGTGATCTTCCAGCAGGTGCTGAAAAATCCGCTGGCCGAACCGGCAACGCTCGGGCTTCTTTCCGGCGCGCAACTGGCCATCATCATCGTCTCGCTGGCATCGGCCGGTGCCAGCGGCCTGTGGGCGCGGGAACTTGCCGCGCTTGTCGGCGCGTTTGCCGCTCTCGGACTGGTCGTGGCGCTGGCTTCTGGCCGGAATTTCTCGCCGGTCACGCTGTTGCTGGCGGGCATGGTCATCAGCTTTCTGGCAGGCGCGACCATTGTCGTGCTGTCGCTGTTTCATCATGACTATCTGCGCGCCGTCTTCATCTGGGCCAGCGGCTCGCTGTTGCAGAACGACTTTTCCGCCGTTCCCGCGCTTACGCTGAGGCTCGTTATCCTCGTGCCGCTGGTTCTGCTTCTGGTGCGGCCGCTGACGATTGCCGGGCTTGACGATGCCAGCGCCAAAAGCCTCGGCCTGCCGGTG
>NZ_CFHTCS010000061.1:0-16540 GCF_984369615.1 Martelella sp.
GGCCTTCAGGAGGCCGAATTCGCCCGCCTCGGCGGCCTGCACCGCAACACCTATCTGAACGCGCCGACGCTGCTCGATCGAACGCTGGCGCTGAAGGGCCGTCCGGGCCTCCGCTTTGCCGGCCAGATCACCGGCTGCGAGGGGTATGTGGAAAGCGCCGGCATCGGGCTTCTCGCCGGGCGATTCGCGGCGGCCGAACGTCTGGGACACGAACCCGTCGCCCCGCCGCCGGAAACGGCGCTGGGCGCGCTGCTCGGCCATGTCACCGGCGGCCATATCTCGCACGAGGAAGAAGGCGGCAAACGCTCCTTCCAGCCGATGAACATCAATTTCGGCCTGTTCCCCGAGCTCGAGCCCGGCGCGCTGATCGATCCGGAAACGGGAAAGCGCCCGCGCGGCAAGGCCAAGTCATCGGTGAAGAAACAGCTCGTCGCCAAACGGGCGCTGGAGGCGTGCAAGGCCTGGGTGGACGCCTGACGGGACTTTCCCGGGGAGGTCAGCGGGCGTTCAGCATCCAGGTCGAGACGTCCGCGGCGTCCTGTTCGCTCAGGAAATGGTAATTGCCGCTGAAGAAATCGCTCTCGGGGAAATCGACCTGAAGGCCGTTGGCTTCGGGCAAGGCGCGCAGGCGATACTCGCTCTGCCGGACGATGATCGCCTGCCCCTTGCCGCGCCGCGAGCGGTACATACCGACCTTGCCGTCGGCAAGCCTCAGGAAAAAGGTTTCCAGCTCGGTATCGCCGATGACGGAAGCGACCCGTTCGTCGGGATAGCTGCGGTTGAATTCGCGGCGCGCCCAGCCATGGGCTTCCTCAACCGTGAACCCGCCGTCTGATTTCTGCACTTTCGCGCGGCCGAAGAAATAGTACGCAACAATGGCGGCGACCACGGCAACGAGAAGCCATACCCAAGTTTCCATTCGCCAGCATCCTCCTGTTGCGACATTTGAGGCTCGATGTCCCGCAGAAATGCGCCTGATGGGAAAATCCGCGGGATCGGCCGAAAACGATCCGCGAGCCTGCGCCAGAGCTTCAAGATAGCCTTTAAAACTTACGAAACAGCAAAGCGCGCATCATCACAAGCTGCCTCTTCCACTGCGAAGGCCGCACCGTGTGTTCCAGCGCACTTTCTCCCAAAGCCTCGGCCTTTACAAGAATGTTCTCCGAGGCTGACATAGGAAGATAGGCCGGCGCAAGCGTTTTCGCGATCCGCCCCTCCGCCCTGAATCTGGCGAGGTGGGAAAGGCCGAACGCGGCGAAGGCGCGGATCGCGTTGCCGACCCGCTCGCGATCGCTGGCGATCAGGAAGCTTTCCCGATCAAGACCCGTGGCGGACAGGATTTCGGCGGGCACGAACACCTGACCGGCGGCCCTGTGACGCGGCAACAGCAGGATCGAACCGGCAACGGCCTGCGCCACGCCCGCGTGACCGGCGGCCGTCGCGGCGGCAGCGGCCGCCGTCGGGTCGAGCACGAGGCTCGCGAGCTGAATGAGCGCCGAGGCCGTTTCGCCGGCATAGCCTTCGAAATCCGTCGTCGTGTCCATCGGGTCGTCGTAGAGGTCGAAGATCCGCGCTTCGCACATGCGCGCCAGCGGATCGCGCGGAAGGTTGTAGGTCTCTATCGCCGCAAGAAGCGCTGCAGCCGTCGGGTTTGCCGCCGTCGATCCGTGGTCGGCGCCCTCGAGCAGGTCACGCCAGTATTGCAGCCTGACCTCCCCCGGCAGGGGCTCGCTGACGCGGTCGCGCACCCGGGCCAGTTCGGCATTGAAGAGATAGAGCGCGGCAAGGGCCGGACGCTTGTCTGCGGGGGACAGCAACGCGGCCAGATAGCGGTCGCGATCGGCCTCGCGCAGTTCGGCAAGCAGAAGTCGTTCGGTTTCGGCGTGATCGGTCACGCGCCTTGCTCCAGTGCGTTTGAGACCGTTTGTCGTTTCAAACGGCGATCAGCGCGGCGGCGACCGCGCGCTCTTCTCCGAGCAGAATGTTGTAGGTCCTGACCGCCGCCCCGGTATTCATCGGATCGGCGACGATCTTCTTTTCACGCAGGGCCTCGCGCAGCGGCCTGGGCAGGATCACCATGTCGAGGCCGGTTCCGACCAGCAGGACCTCGATCTCGTCAGCCTGGTCCAGCACCCGCTCGAAGGAAGCGATGTTCATCTCCTCGGGCGCGGTCACGTTCCAGCCATGGATGCCGGACGGCACGCACAGCAGCGAGCCGCGATGCGACATGTCGGCAAAGCGGAAGCCGCCATTGCCATAGGTGTCGATCGGCGCCTTGCCCGGAAAATGCGCCTCGCGAATCTCGATGCCACGCGCCATCGGCTCAGATCCCCGTCACGGTTCCCTGTTCCTCGGGCGCGCCTTTTTCCTCGTCCTTCTTCTGGAAAGTGTCCGGGCGGAGCTTGAAGGCGATCAGGATCGGCGCCGCGATATAGATCGACGAATAGGTGCCGATCGCCACCCCGAACAGCATCGCGAAGGTGAAGGAACGGATCACCTCGCCGCCGAAAAGATAGAGCGCGGCGAGCGCCAGCATCGTGGTCAGGGCCGTCAGGATGGTGCGCGACAGCGTGTGATTGATCGAGATGTCGAGCAGTTCCGGCAGCGGCATCTTCTGATATCGCCTGAGGTTCTCGCGCACGCGGTCATAGACCACCACCGTATCGTTCAGCGAATAGCCGACGATCGTCAGCACCGCGGCAATACTGGTGAGGTTGAACTCGACCCCCGTCAGCACGAAAATACCGATGGTCAGGAGCACGTCGTGGGCGGTCGCGATGATCGCGCCGACGGCGAACTGCCATTCGAATCGGAACCAGATATACATCAGGATCGCGATCAGAGAGGCGAGAACGCCGATCGTGGCCGAGCGGGACAGTTCGCCGGAGACGACCGGACCGACGACCTCGACGCGGACGAAATCGTAGCTGCTTTCGAGCGAGGAACGGATCTTGGAAATCGCGCTCTGTTCGGCATTGGCGCCGCCATCCTGCGCCGGGACGCGGATCAGCACATCCCTGTCGGAGCCGAATCCCTGGGCCTGCACGGCGCCGATATTGAGGTTGTTCAGGTCGGAGCGGATCTGGCCGATATCGGCGGGGCCGGATTTCGATTCCACCTGCACGACCGAACCGCCGGTAAAATCGATACCGAGATTCATCCCGTGCGTGGCAAAGCCGACAACGGAAGCCACCGTCAGGATCGCCGAGGCGGCGAAGGAAATCCTGCGGAAACTCATGAAGGAGAAGTTGATCCCGTCGAACATGCCGGTGCGGATGCCCTTCGGCAATTCCTTCGGACGGCGGCGGCGAACCCATTCGGAAATCATGAAGCGCGTCAGGTAGAAGGCGCTGAAGATCGTGGTCAGGATACCGATCGCGAGCGTGACGGCGAAGCCGCGCACCGGACCGGAGCCGAGGAAGAACAGGATCACGGCCGCGATCAGCGTCGTCAGATTGGCGTCGATGATGGTTCCGAAGGCCTTGCGGAAACCCGCATCGACCGACTGGACCACGCTTCGCCCGTTGCGTCGCCGCTCCTCGCGGATGCGTTCATAGATCAGCACGTTGGAATCGACCGCCATGCCGATGGTCAGCACGATGCCGGCAATGCCCGGAAGGGTCAGCGTCGCGCCGATGACGCTCAGGAGCGCGATCAGCATCACGATGTTGAAGAACAGCGCGATATTCGCGACCAGGCCGAACATGCCGTAGAAGACGACCATGAAGATGACGACAAGGCCCGCGCCGATGACGGAGGCGAGAACGCCCGCGCGGATCGAATCGGCGCCGAGGCTCGGGCCGACCGTGCGTTCCTCGACCACGGTCAGCGTCGCCGGCAGCGCGCCGGCGCGCAGCAGCACGGCAAGATCATTCGCGCCCTGCACCGTGAAATTGCCGGAAATCTGACCGGACCCGCCGAGGATCGGCTCGTTGATCACCGGCGCGGACACGATCTGGCTATCGAGCACGATGGCGAAGGGACGGCCGACATTCTGCTGCGTCGCCTGCGCAAAGCGCTGGGCGCCGCGCGAATCGAAGCGGAAATTGACGACCGGTTCGTTGGTCCGCTGGTCGAAGGCAGCCTTGGCATCGACAAGGTCTTCACCGGAAATCAGCGCGCGCTTTTCAAGCACGTAAGGCACCGGCGGATCGTCCATCGAGTAAAGCACTTCATCGCCTGCCGGCGGACGGCCCTCGATGGCGTCCTGCACATTCACCGATGTATCGACCATGTGGAAGGTCAGTTTCGCGGTCTGGTTCAACAGCGACTTGAGGCGCTGCGGGTCATCGAGACCGGGCACCTGGACGATGATGCGGTCGTCGCCCTGACGCTGGATCAGCGGTTCGGTGGTGCCGAGCTCGTCGACACGGCGGCGGATGACCTCGATCGACTGCTGCACGGCGGAGCGCATGCGGTAGTCGATCCCCTGTTCGGTGAGCGCAAGCCGGATCAGCCCGTTGCCGTCGTCATCGATGGTCACTTCCTGGAAAGTGCCGCCGTTCAGCGTGCCTGCGTTGACGTATTCGGCGAGCGGCTGCAGCGCCTCTTCGGCCGTCACATACTGGTCGGGATCGGTGATGCGCACCTGCGCCGTCTCGCCCGAGCCGGAGAGGCCGGTATAGCGTACCTGCGCCTCGCGCAGATCGGCGCGGACATCGTCGACCAGCGTGTTCATGCGATCGGTGACGATGTCGCTGCGGTCAACCTGCAGCATGATGTAGGAACCGCCCTGAAGGTCGAGACCCAGCGTGACCCTGCTGTCCGGCATCCATCCCGGAAGCTTCGCCAGTTGCTGGTTGCTGAGGAGGTTCGGCGTGGCAATGACCACTCCGAGCGCCACGACAAGCCAGATGAATAGGGTCTTCCAACGGGAAAAATACAGCATGGAGGTCTCGGTTCGTCGGTTTACACGAAGCAGACGACGCCTTTCGGCATCGTCCTTTCTATTCTCGGCCGGCCGGCCGGGACAATTCGGCCCCGGTTCGAGCTGTGGCAAAGCGATACCGGCCCAATGTCGCTTTTTGTGGGCGACATCGGGCCGGGTTCATGCTCGTCAGCTTTTCGGCTTGGTATCCTCGGTTTTCACCGGCTCGCCCTTCACGCGCACGTCGGACACATAGCTGCGCATGATCCGGACCCGCACGCCTTCGGCAATCTCCACTTCGAGTTCGCTGTCGTCGACCACCTTGGTAACCTTGCCGACGATGCCGCCGCCCGTCACCACCTGATCGCCGCGCCGGATCGCGGCCAGCGTTTCCTGTCGTTTCTTTGCCTGGCGACGCTGCGGGCGAATGAGCAGGAAATACCAGATCGCCATCAACGGCACGAACAGGAAGATCATTTCGAGACCCGATCCCATCGCGCCTGCGCCGCCCGCTGCCTGGGCGTAAGCCGTGCTAAACATGTTGTCTAAAACTCCTCAGACCATGAACGGGGCTCATGCCCCTTGGATGTGTCGCCGGTATATAGTCGGAGGCCAGTTCAATGCAACAACAGCCGTAAAAACAAGCGTGGTTTTTGGGGGGAAGCGATCATTTTGCCGTCATTTCGACCTTGCAAGCCCGTCAAAAACCGAAAAGCTGTGCGCCTTATCGTCTTTCTTTTCAATGTCACGGGAGTGCAGACTTGGACAAGACATCCGAAAGCGCGCTGATCGCCGAAGTCAGGCGCCTGGCCGACGCGCTGGAGCGCATGGGACCGGTCAGGCCGCGCGAGAACGACCTCGACGCCGCCGACTGTTTCGTCTGGAAGCCGGAGGAACGCTATCTCTCGCCCGTCGCAGCCCCCAGTCGCGTTCCCCTTGCCCTGATCCGGGGCGTCGACCATGTGCGCGACATCCTGCACGAGAACACGCTGCGGTTCGCCGAGGGTTTTCCGGCCAACAACGCGCTCCTGTGGGGCGCGCGCGGCATGGGGAAATCCTCGCTGGTGAAAGCGATCCACGCCGAGATCGCCCGCAAGCCTGCAATGAAGCTGAAACTGGTGGAGCTCTACCGGGAGGATATTGGTTCGCTCGGCGCGCTTCTCGACATTCTCAAGACGTCGCAGTACCGGTTCCTGCTGTTCACCGACGACCTGTCCTTCGATCATGATGACGCGGCCTACAAATCGCTGAAGGCGGCGCTTGACGGCGGCGTGGAGGGGCGGCCGGAAAATGTGCTGCTCTATGCCACCTCCAACCGACGCCACCTGATGCCGCGCGACATGATCGAGAACGAAAGGTCGACCGCGATAAACCCGTCGGAGGCAACCGAGGAAAAGGTCTCGCTGTCCGATCGCTTCGGTCTCTGGCTCGGCTTCCACAAATGCAGCCAGGACGACTATCTCGCGATGATCGACGGCTATGCCGCCCATTTCGGGCTTGAAGGCGGGAAAGACGCGCTGCACGCAGAAGCACTGACCTGGGCAACGACGCGCGGCGGACGTTCGGGCCGCGTCGCCTGGCAGTTCATCCAGGATATCGCCGGCCGCCAGCGCAGGCACCTTGGGGGCTGAGCCGAGGGCGGGCCCGACGGCCTGCCCCAAGACGATCAGCCGTTGAGATAGGGCATCGGGTCGACGGCCTTGGTGTTGTCGCGGACCTCGAAGTGGACCATCGGGCGCGTCGCCTTGCCGGTCATGCCGGAAGTGGCGATGGTCTGGCCGCGCTGGACGCTGTCGCCGCGCTTGACCTTCAGTTCCTCGGCATAGCCGTAGACGGTCACACGGCCGTCATCATGACGGATGAGGATGGCGTTGCCGTAATCGGACAGGCCATCATCGGCATAGACGACGACGCCGTTCTCGGCGGCCTTGATCGGCGTGCCCTGCGGCACGGAAATGTCGATGCCTTCGGAAAGCTCGTCGCCGTCCGGTTGGCCGAAGCCGACCACGACAGCGCCCTTCACCGGCCAGCGGTATGTGGCGATGCCGGTCCCTTCGGGGACGTCCTCTCCTGCGTCGCTGCGAACGGCAACTTCCTGGACGACAACCTCTTCCTGCTCGACTGCCGGCGGCTGATAGGGTTTCGGATTGCCTGACGCGGCGCTCTTCTGCTGCGTCTGCTGCGGCGCCGGCTTCTGCGCGGTCTCCACCGGCGTCACCGGCTGGGCCGGAGCGGCGCCGCCGGTCGGGATGGCAAGTTTCTGGCCGATACGGATATTGGACGAGGTCAGACCGTTGGCGGCCTTCAGCGAATCGACCGTGACGCCGTTGGCCTTTGCAATCGTATAGAGGCTGTCGCCGCTCTGGACGGTATAGACGTTGCCGCCTGCAGGCGTGCGCCCGTCACCGTTCTGGCCGGTCGATGCCGAGGACGTCGCGCTTGCGCCGGTTGCGCCGGCGCTCTGTTTTTCGCGGCTGCTCGGCGTGCTCGGCAGCACGGCGACGCGTTGATCGGGCACGTTGGACGGCGTCGGAACGGGGGATGCGGGCGGCAGGCCCTGGGCCTCGGCCGTTGCCTTGGCGGCAGACGACTGGGTGGAGACCAGCGGCACGAGCAGCACCTGGCCGGAACGCACCTGCGAGGCGCTCGTCAGCCCGTTGAGCCGCAGGATATCCTGTTCCGTCGCGCCGTTGCGCGCGGCAAAGGCGGCAAGCGTCTCGTCGGAACGGATCATGACGCGTTTGGTGGCGACATCCTGGGTGCGCGACGGCAGGCTGCTCGGCGCGCCGACGGTGGCCTGCTCGCGGCTGTAGGTCGCGGACGGATTGGCCGGCTGGGTCACGGCCGCGGTCTGGACCGGTTGCGGCGACGGCAGGTTGCCGCTCTGCACGGCAACCGGCGTCGTTGCCATGCGGGCGCCCGAGCCGGCGGTGGTCGCGGTATTGATCGGCTGACGGCTGACGACGGCCGATCCGGAATTCTGGGAGGGAAGCGCCTGGTAGCCGCCGCTTCCGACATTTTCCGGCGGCACCATCTGCCGGTATTGCGGAACGCCGGAGACCGAACCCGTCGTCATCGTATCGGGACTGCTGCCGAGCCGCGCGCTCTGTGAACTGCAGCTCGCGGCCATGATGGCCAGCGCCGAAACGAGCAGAATACGCTGTGTTGCCTTGCCGCCTTCCGGCACACCTGAAATACGCATGAACCGACCCTGTACGCTTGAACTCTTTACTGCACCGTTTTTAACCCTAACAGAGTTACCGTGCGGTTAAGGCGCGGGCGACAATGCGAAAAATCGGTTTGAAGAGGGTTCGGGGATACGGCCGGGCGACGTCTGCGAGGGGCAGAAACACCCTTTCCGGAAGGCTTCAGAACGCTTTCGAAAGGCCGCGCTCGGCGGCAAGATAAGGAACCTCGAACAGGTCCTGGCGCTCGAACCGGCTGCCGATCCGCGTCATGCGCACCATCAGGGGCGGCGCGCCCTCACGCAGCAGCGGCGCCATGATCACCCCGTTGGAAACAAGCTGTTCAACGCGCGCGCGAGGAATTTCCGGCAACGCCACAGTGTAGAGAATGCGGTCGAAGGTCCCCTCGCCGCTCAGGCCCTCGCGCCCGTCGGCCTGCCGCACCACCACACTCTTCAGCGAGAGATCCGTCATGCGCTTGCGGGCAAGGTCGGCGAGCGTGCGGTAGCGCTCGACGCTCAGCACCCGCTCTGCGACCCGCCCCATGATGGCAGCCGTATAGCCGGAACCGGTTCCGACCTCGAGGACGCGCTGGCCGGGCTTGACCTTGAGAATGTCGATCAGGCGGATGGCAAGGTCCGCGCCTTCCATGAAGGCGCCGCATTCGATCGGGATCGAGCGGCCGGAATAGGCATAGGGCGACATGTGCGAGGGCGTGAAGGCGGAGCGCGGCGTGGCCTCGACGGCGGAGAGAAGATCGAGATTGGTGACGCCGCTGGCCCTCAGCCGCATCACCAGGGCCGCAAAACCCTCACGTTCCTGAAGCTTCGTCGCCACCGTCCAACCTCGTCATCTACGCAAGCGCTTCTGCGATCCTGTCGCGAACCGCATGATCGGTCAAGTCGAGCTTCAGCGGCGTCACAGAGACATGATTCTCGCCGACCGCGTTGAGGTCGCTGTCATGGGCAAAGGCGCTGAGCCGCTCGCGGAATGTCAGCCAATAGTAAGGAAGGCCGCGCCCGTCCGTACGTTTCTCCACCGAAAGCCCCGACTCGAGCTTGCCCTGCGCGGTCACCCGCACGCCCTGAACCTCGTCCGGCGCACAGCAGGGAAAGTTGACGTTGAAGAACGTGCCTTCCGGCAGCTCCAGCGGCAACAGCTTGCGGATGAGCGGCAGGGCGTGGCGCTCGGCCACCTCCCAGGGAAAATGGCGGCCGTTGTCGTAGCGACCGGCCTGGCTGAGCGCGATCGACCGCACGCCCTGGAGCGTGCCCTCGATTGCCGCGGCGATGGTGCCGGAATAGGTGACGTCATCGGCCATGTTGGCGCCGGAATTGATGCCGGAGAGAATGAGATCCGGGGCATCCGGCAGCACTTCGCGCACGGCCATGATCACGCAGTCGGTCGGCGTGCCGCGCAGGGCATATTGCCTTTCGCCCATCTGCCGCAGCCGAAGCGGCTCGGACAGCGTCAGCGAATGGGCAAGCCCGCTCTGGTCGGTTTCCGGCGCAACGGTCCACACGTCGTCGGAAAGTTCCGCCGCGATCTTCTGGAGCACGGCAAGGCCGGGGCCGTGAATGCCGTCGTCATTGGTCAGCAGAATGCGCATGATCGTGCCTCACCCTTCCGCTTCGATCTTCGTCCTGCCGCCCATATAGGGGACGAGGACTTCCGGGATGGTCACCGAACCGTCTTCATTGAGATAGTTCTCGACCACGGCAATCAGCGCGCGGCCGACGGCCACGCCCGAGCCGTTCAGCGTATGGACGAAGCGCGTCGCCTTCTCGTCTTTCGCCCTGTAACGCGCATTCATCCGCCGCGCCTGGAAATCGCCGCAGACCGAGCAGGAGGAGATTTCGCGATAGGTATCCTGTCCGGGCAGCCAGACCTCGATGTCATAGGTCTTGCGCGCGGAAAAGCCCATGTCGCCGGTCGAAAGCGCCACGACGCGGTAATGCAGGCCAAGCGCCTGCAACACGTCTTCGGCTGCCGACGTCATCCGCTCCAGTTCGTCAAGCGAGGTCTCGGCATCGGTGATCGACACCATCTCGCATTTCAAAAACTGGTGCTGGCGCAGCATGCCGCGCGTGTCGCGGCCGGCCGATCCCGCCTCCGAACGAAAGCAGTAGGTGAGCGCGGTATAGCGCAGCGGCAACGTTTCGGCCGGCAGAATGTCGCCGGCGACGAGATTGGTGAGCGGCACTTCCGCCGTCGGGATCATCCAGCGGTCTTCCGACGCCTTGAACAGGTCCTCGGCGAATTTCGGCAGCTGGCCGGTGCCGTAAAGGGCGGCATCGCGCACCAGAAGCGGCGGGCTGACCTCCTGGTAGCCATGCTTTTCGGTGTGCATGTCGATCATGAACTGGCCAAGCGCCCGCTCAAGCCGGGCGAAGGCGCCGGTCAGAACCGTGAAGCGCGACCCCGAAAGCTTTGCCGCGCGCTCGAAATCCATGCCGCCGAGCGCCTCGCCGATTTCGAAATGTTCCTTCGGCGGATGGTTCCATGTCGGTTTCTTGCCCCATGTGCGGATCTCGACATTGGCATCCTCATCCTCGCCGACCGGAACATCGTCAAGGGGTATGTTGGGAATGCCCGACAGGAGTTCTTCGAGGGCAGTGCTTGCCGCGCGCTCCTCTTCCTCGAGCGTCGGCATCGCCGTCTTGATCTCGGCAACCTCGGCCTTCAGTTTCTCGGCAAGCGCGCTGTCCTTCCTGCCCATGGCAGCGCCGATCTCCTTCGAGGCGGCATTGCGGCGGGACTGCATGTCCTGCAGCCGCTGCAGAACGGACCGGCGCTTCTCGTCAAGTCCGACGATTTCTGCCGCAAGCGGTGCGGCACCGCGCGTCGCGAGCGCCTTGTCCAGCGCTTCCGGGTTTTCGCGAATCCATCTGATATCGAGCATCGTTCCTGCTTTCCCATGAAGAAAAAGGGCCGCCGGCGCGTCAGCGTCAGCGGCCCTCTTGTGCCCAACTCATCCCCAAAGCGCAAGCCACGCTTTGCGGATATCGCCTAAGTTTCGTCTTCAGGTTCGGAAGCGACGTTCTCGGTCTCTTCGTCCTTCTCTCGCCTGCGCCGCCGCTCAACCAGCTTGGCGGCATAGATCGCCACCTCGTAGAGCAGCACGGTCGGCAGCGCCAGACCGAGTTGTGACAGCGGATCGGGCGGCGTCAGAACGGCGGCGATGACGAAAGCGATGACGATCGCGAACTTGCGCTGCTTGGCAAGCCATTCCGCGGTGACAAGCCCCGCCCGCGACAGAAGCGTGGTGACCACCGGCAGCTGGAACACCAGCCCGAAGGCCAGCACCAGCGACATGATCAGGCTCAGATATTCCGAAACCTTGGGCAGAAGCGAAATCGCAACCTCGCCGCCTTCCGGCGCCTGCTGCATGCCGAGGAAGAACAGCATGACGACGGGAATGAGGAAGAAATAGACGATCGCGCCGCCGATGATGAACAGGACGGGAGACGCGACAAGGAATGGCAAAAACGCCGAACGCTCGTTCCTGTACAGCCCGGGAGCGACGAAACTGTAGACCTGGAAGGCAATCACCGGAAAGGCCAGCAGAAGGCCGCCGAAGAGTGAAATCTTGATCTGCGTGAAGAAGAATTCCTGCGGCGCCGTGTAGATCAGTTGCATCTTGTCGGGATCGAGGCCGGACCAGATCACCGCCCATTTATAGGGCAGGACGAGAAGGTTGAAGAGTTCCTTGGCAAAGGCGAAGCAGAGCAGAAAGCCGGCAAAGAAAGCGGCCAGCGACCATACAAGCCGCTTCCTGAGCTCGATCAGGTGCTCGACAAGCGGCTGCGGCTTGTCGTCGATATCATTTCCGGCGCTCATCGGCCGTTCCTCCGCCCGCCCGAGCGTCCCTTGCTTGATTTCGTCGGCCGCGCAGTTCCCTTGTAGCCGGCGCGGCGGCTCATCAGTCCGTCATCCTGACGCTTCGACACAAGCTCCGTCGCCTGTTCCTCGTCTTTGCGGACGGCCTTCTGGAAAACGTTCTCCGGCGTGAAAGCCGGCTGGGAGCCGGGCGTCGGATAGGAGGCTTTCGGCAGGTCCGGCTTGTCGGCGGTCGTCTTCGGCTTGTTTTCCAGCGATGTCGAAGTCTTCAGATCCGACTGGATATCGCGCGCCGTCTGGCGCAAGGGATTGACGGCATCACGCAACTGATTGGCGGGATTGAGCTTTCTCACATCCCTGATGGCGGAGGAAACGTCTTCCATATCCGCCTCTTTCAGCGCGTCATCCATCTGCGAACGGAAGTCGGTGGCCATGCGCCGCATCTTGGTCATGGTCTTGCCGAAGGTCCGCAGGACATGCGGAAGCTCCCTCGGGCCGACGACGACGACCAGCACGATCGCCACGACCAGAAGCTCCGTCCAGCCAATATCAAGCATTCACATTCTCCTGCGGACAGCCTTGAAGGGCTGCCCGGCGCCGTGTCAGCCCTGCTTGGTCTTTTCGTCTGCCCTGTGCTCGACGGTCTTGTCATTGTCCGACGGTTTTTCCTCGTCGTCGGAAATGCCCTTCTTGAAGCTCTTGATGCCCTTGGCGACATCGCCCATCAGTTCGGGAATCTTGCCGCGGCCGAACAGCAGGACGACAATCGCGAGAATGATCAGCAATTGCCAGATACCGAGATTACCCATGGCCAATTCTCCTGTTACCACTTTGTCTCAGGTGTAAGGGGTTTACGGTTGTTTTTCAAACATCAAAATCGCTTCATCGGCAACAAACAGAAAAACACGGCTTATACCTTCGGCGAGCATGCCGGCGCCGATGCTCGCTTCCACCACCCGGCCGCCCTCTTCAAGACCAAGAGTCAGATGTTCCGAGGTGCCGAGATAGCGGCGGCTGATCACGCCGGCCGCCACCGCGCCCGGCTGCTCCACCGTGGCCACGCGGATATCGCTGAACCTGACGGCAAGGGTCAGATCCGCATCGCTCACATTTTGCGGAGCGCGGCGCGCGCCGAAGGGGGTTTCGACGATGCCGCTGCGGGCAACGGCGTCAAACCGGTTGATTTCGGAGAAGAAGGACGCGGCGAAAACGCTGCCGGGGTGCAGGAAAAGCTCGCGCGCGCTGCCTGCCTGCACGAGCTCGCCATCCTTCAGCAGCGCGATCTGGTCGGCCATGCCCATCGCCTCCTCAGGATCATGGGTCACGATCACCACCGTCGCGCCGGTCTCGCGCAGAACCGAGAGCGTGTCGGCCCGCACCTGCTCCTTCAGGCGCGAATCAAGGCCGGAAAACGGCTCGTCCATCAACAGCACGGAGGGCTTGGGTGCGACGGCGCGGGCAAGCGCCACGCGCTGCTGCTCGCCGCCCGAAAGCATGTGCGGATACTTGCCCTCGTAGCCGGCAAGCCCGACCCGCGCCAGGGCTTCGGCCGCCGCCGACCGGCGCGCCGGCTTGGACAGATGCGTCAGGCCAAAGGCGACGTTGGCCGCCACCGTCATATGGGGAAAGAGCGCGAAATCCTGGAACATCAGACCAACGCCGCGCTGCTCCGGCGGCAAGAAGGCGGAAGGGCCGGCGACCTCGACGTCATTGATCAGCAACCGCCCGCCGCGCGGCACCTCAAGCCCGGCCGCGATCCTGAGAAGCGTGCTCTTGCCGGAACCGGACGGCCCGAGAAGGCACAGCACCTTGCCGGGAAAGGCCGTCAGCGACACATCGCGAACGACGTCGCGCCCGCCATAGCCATGGCGGATATGCTCAAAGCGCAATCGGGCGGCCGTGCCGCTTGCGCCTAGGTTCAGCGCCTGAAGGTTCATCGTCGCTCCAGAAATCCCGGTACGGCCGGTTCCGGCCGCTATTTTTCTAGAGCTTATTCATCATGTTTGCCGCCCGGTGTCAAAAGGCCGAGATCCTCCAGATCAGCGGCCTCCAGCGGATCCTCGTCATCGGCAAGGTCCTCGTCATCATTGAGGGGCAGCGGAATCTGGAAGCCGGGCGGGATGCGGCCGGAGAGGAGCCCCGCGCCCCGAAGCTCGTCGAGCCCCGGAAGATCGCGGATCTCCTCCAGGCCGAAATGATCAAGAAAGGCGCGCGTCGTGCCCATGGTGACGGGCCGGCCGGGGGTGCGGCGACGCCCGCGAAAGCGCACGAAGCCCGCCTCCATCAGCACGTCCAGCGTGCCCCTGGAGGTCTGGACGCCGCGAATTTCCTCGATCTCGGCACGCGTCACCGGCTGGTGATAGGCAATGATCGACAGGACTTCGAGCGCCGCGCGCGTGAGTTTGCGCGCCTCGCGCTCGCCGCGGTGGATGACGAAGGAAAGGTCGGGCGCGGTGCGGAAGGCCCAGTGATCCTCGACGCGCACCAGGTTGACGCCGCGATTGGCATAGGCCTCCTTCAATCCCGCCATCACCGAACGGACATCGATACCGCCCGGAATGCGCTCGGCGATATAGGCCTCGCTGACCGGTTCGGCCGAGGCAAACACCAGCGCCTCTGCGATGCGCGCAGCCTCAAGCAGCAGTTCCGGGCTTGTCGCGGCGATGTCGTCGGATCCGTCGATCTCGTCGTTGTCGCTCATTCGGCGGCCTCCCCCGATGCGGCGCCGGACTGCGGCAATCGGCCGCTGCCGCGCCGCATCAGGATGGGCGAAAACGCTTCCTCCTGCCGCAGGTCGAGCCGCCCCTCGCGCACGAGCTCCAGCGATGCGGCAAAGGTGGAGGCGATCGCCGTGCGCATTTCTTCCGGACGCGTGAGATAGCGCAGCAGGTAGCGGTCAAGCGCCGTCCATTCGCCGATCTCGCCGATCATCTCCTGCAGCCGCTCGCGCGCATCGGTCAGCGACCAGACGAGACGCTTCTCGATGGTCACTTCGCTGACGGCCTGGCGCTGGCGGAGGTTGGCATAGGCGTCGAGAAGCTCGTAGAGCGTCGCCGTATAGGCAGAGCCGGTCTCGTCGGGAATATGCTCCGGCGCGCCGCGCTGAAAAACGTCACGGCCGAGCCGGTTGCGGTTGACGATCTTTTCGGCGGCATCGCGCATCGCCTCGAGCCGCTTCAGCCGGTGGGCGAGCGTTGCCGCCATGTCCTCGCCCGAGGGCTCCGCGTCGCTCGCCCGGCGCGGGATCAAAAGCCGCGACTTGAGATAGGCGAGCCAGGCCGCCATCACCAGATAATCGGCGGCCAGCTCGATGCGGATGCGCCGCGCGCTTTCGATGAACTCGAGATATTGTTCGGCAAGCGCCAGAACGGAGATACGCGCCAGGTCCACCTTCTGCGTGCGGGCGAGATGCAACAGCAGGTCGAGCGGGCCTTCGAAGCCGCCGACATCGATCACCAGCACCGCCTCGCCCGCGGCGCGAACCTCGACGGTTCCGTTGGGGTCTTCCGGAAAGAAATCGTCCTGCACGCGCCTTACCCCCTCCCCGCAAGCACATCATCGAACCGGCGCGCCAATGCCGCAAGATCGCTGTCATCGGCCTCGGGCGGTTCGCCAAGCGCGTGTCCGGCCCGCGCCAGCGCCGCGCCTGCAAGCAGCGGCGCCTCGTCGGCAACGGCACGCATCTCGGCCATATCGCCATTGCAATGCAGGACGATGTCGACACCGGCGGCGGCAACCGCGCGCGCCCGCGTGGCGATATCGCCGGAAAGCGCATTCATCGAGATATCGTCGGAAATGATCAGTCCGTCAAAGCCGATTTCGCCGCGCATGACCTCTTCGACCAGCTTGCGGGATGCCGAGGCCGGGTTGTCCGGATCGATCGCCGCAAACAGGACATGGCAAGTCATCGCCATGGTGATCCCCCGGATCTCTCGAAACGGCCGAAAATCCGTCTCCCGCAACGCCGCAAGCGGGGCATCGACCACCGGCAGGCGCTTGTGCGAGTCGAGCAGGCCGCGCCCGTGGCCCGGCATGTGCTTGATCACCGGCCGCACGCCGCCGGCCTTCAGTCCCTCAGCCTGGGCGGTCGCAAGCGCGATCACCTGGTCCGGATCGCAACCGAACGCCCGGTCGGCGAGGAAGCCGGCGCCCGGTTCCGGCGGAATATCGAGCACCGGGGCGCAATCGCAATCGATGCCGGCGGCAACGAGATCGGCGGCCATCAGACGGCCGCTGAGAAAGGCCGCTTCGCAAGCCGCCGCCCTTGCGGTTTCATAAAGCGCGCCGATCGCGGACGCAGCCGGATAGTCGCGCACCAGCGGCGGCCGGAGACGGCGCACCGTGCCGCCTTCCTGGTCGACAAAGACCGGCGCATGCCAGCCGACGGCATCGCGCATGGCGTCCGTCAGCGCCTTGACCTGGGAAAGGCTCTCGACGTTGCGCCTGAACAGGATGAAGCCCCAGGGCTGAGCGGCGCGGAAGAAATCTCTCTCCTCCGCGCTCAGCTTCTGTTGGAGTGCGAGCGCTGGCTGTGTTTGCCTCTTGCGGGTGCGTTTGTCCATCAGTTCCTGCCCCTACCCTTTGATGTGACGCCCTTCCTGCCACTTCCTGCTTCCTGACACTTCCAACTCCATTCTCCCGCCGACTT
>NZ_CFHTCS010000062.1:0-16469 GCF_984369615.1 Martelella sp.
AACCCCCAACCAAGCGGTTATGAGCCGCCGGCTCTAACCATTGAGCTACAGGCCCGTCCGGACGTCAGACGGTTTGTCCGGCGCCGCGCCGGCAATGGCTCCCGGCGCGGTTCTTCCGACTACCCCAAATTCGAAACCACGGCAAGTCTCGCCGCGGTCGTGCCTGCGATCCCGCCGAGGCTTGCCGACGGGGCGCTCCGCCAACAGGAAGGCCGCACGTTTCCGCGCCGGCGAGAAGGCTGCGGCGCG
The DNA here is from genome assembly GCF_984369615.1 of Martelella sp. Taxonomy (NCBI): domain Bacteria; kingdom Pseudomonadati; phylum Pseudomonadota; class Alphaproteobacteria; order Hyphomicrobiales; family Aurantimonadaceae; genus Martelella; species Martelella sp. The sequence goes on from NZ_CFHTCS010000062.1 coordinate 250, forward strand.
CGCGTCGCCCGCTTGCCGCCGCCAGTCGTCAAGGCCCCATGCCGGCGGCAAACACCGGCCTCTGAAAAGGGCATTTCTACCCACCCAAGGCGCGGCGGCGGCGCGATGCGATGGTCATCGACCGCCTTCGAAAAAGGTTGTCCGTTGCCGCAGGCAATCCTTGCTGCTACGCAAGGCGGACCGAGGCAGTCTGCTATCCGGCGCGTGGGCGTCCGTTTTGCCGCATTGGCTTCACAATTACCGGACAAGACTGCGCTCACGGCTTTTTTTCAAGGAGGGATTTCCCATGGCCAATCTTCCGGTTCGCATCGCAGCCGCCGGGCTTGTTCTCGCGCTTCCGTTCGCAGGCGGCGCTGCGCTTGCCCAATCTCCGGAAAATCCGGCGACGATCTCGATCTCGGCCGAGGGTGACGCGACGCTGGTGCCGGACATGGCGACTGTCTCGCTTTCCGTCATCAGCCAGGCGGACGACACGTCAACCGCCATGGCCGACAATGCGAGCGCCATGCAGAAGGTGATCGCAGCCCTGAAGGAGGACGGTATCGCGGAAAGGGATATCCAGACCGCAAACTTCTCCGTCAGCCCGCGCTACGAGCAGGTCAAGGCCCCCGACGGCTCGACGCAAAGCGAGATCGTCGGCTACGAGGTGCGCAACGGGCTGAACGTGAGGGTGCGCGACCTTGCAAAACTCGGGGCGGTGCTCGATCGCGCGGTCGCTCTCGGCGTCAATTCGGGCGGCGGAATCGCCCTTTCCAACAGCGATCCGTCCGCGGCCGAGGACGAGGCGCGGCGCGAGGCCGTCGCCAGGGCGCTCGCCAAGGCGGAGACGCTTGCCGAGGCCGCCGGCGTCTCGCTCGGCAATGTGCTGTCGATTTCGGAGCAAAGCTCCATGCCGCAGCCGATGATGTTCGCCCGGTCCGATATGATGATGGCGAAGGCCGAAGGCGCGCCGCCGATCGCCGCCGGCGAGAACACCTACACGATCACCGTCAACATGACGCTGGCGATCGAGTAGGTTTTTGAGCGTTTCCAGGAAAAGCGGAAGCGCGCTATGCGCGCGCCCGGCCTCTCGGGCGTCGCGCGCCTCGACGCCGGCCAGAACTGATCGCCTTCTCGTCCCGGAAGGCGGATGAGCCGTTCGCATCGCCGCTTTTCCAAGCGGCCGCCGGGCGTGAATCCGACGGATGGACAGGATCTTCGACAAAGGCTTCAGCGGAACCACAGCTTCAGGCCGGCCGGCCGGGCCGAAAAATCATGGTTTGCGCGTGCTGCCGCGCTCAATGATGGTGGGCAGAATCTCCACGTGTTTCGCAGCCTTGCGACCGCCATGCCTCTCCATCAGCAGGTCGACCGCGGTCTCTCCGATGACGCCGGCTTCCAGACGCAGGGTGGAGAGCTTGGGCGCGAGCATATGGGCGATCGAACTGTCGTTGAAGGCAACAACCTGGACATCCCGGGGGATCGACAGTTCCGCCTTTTCAAGTCCGCGGTAGACCTCCACCGCCGTGCGGTCCGCATAGACCACCACGGCGTCCGGCAGCGGCTTGCCCCTATCCGCAAGGCCTGAAAACAAGGCGCGTATCTGGTCCTGCCCGTTGTCGGAGGAGTCTTTCGCATAGGCAACATAGTCCGGGTCAAATAGGCCTGCCTCTGTCATCACCGACCGGAACGCGGCCAGCCGTCGCGACTGGGCGCCCTGAACGCCGACAAGGGCCGGCAGCCTGACGCCGCGCGTCAAAAGCCATTCGCAAAGTCGGGTGGATGCGCTCCACAGGTCGACATAGGCGACGTCGACATCGACGGGTTTTTCCTGCGGATGGGCAAGGACGATCGGGACGCCGAGCGCGCGGATCGCCTCCAGATGGCCGTCGGGAAGATCGCCGACCGAGATGATACCCACATTGCGGCTGCGGGTGATCATCGCCGGATCAAACTCGCCGGCAAAGAGCCTTGTCGTCGCCATGCCATAGGCTTCCGCGCGCGCTTCGATGCCCTGGCGCAGGCCGACATAGAAGGGCTGGGAGAGTTCGGAGGCGCTGGAAAGAAAGTGCACGATCATCACCGACCGGAGGTCGCCGGGGCGGCGCAGCGCGATTGAGGCGTCTTCCTTTCGGCTGCCGCGTGACCGTCGCATCACATATTGCAGCGCCTCGGCCGTCTCGACCACGCGGCGACGCTTTTCATCGGAGATCGAAAGGGTCGGATCGCGGTTGAGAATACGCGAGATGGTTGATTCCGCGACCCCGGTCCGCTTGGCGATCTCCTTCAGCGTTACCATGCACCCGTCCCTTTCTGCCCGTCAGTTTGCCGGGACGATCTCCGCGGGCGCTTCGCCGGCCGCGATGATACGGGCGGCAAGCCGTTTTGCCAGTTCGTCCCGAACCTCAGCGTAGTCGGGCGCGGCGACGAGATTGTCAAGTTCGGCCGGGTCGCGCTCCAGATCGTAGAGGTGCGTTTCCACATAGCGCCGGCTGGCGCTGTCGCTCCAGCCGTCGGCGTCAGGATCGGCGACGCAGTATTTCCATCGGCCGGCCCTGAGCGCGCGCCCGACCTGGCTTTCGCTGATCTGGATGAACACCTCGTCCTCAGGCCGGTCGGTCGGCCTGAGGAGCGACCGCCCTTCCATCGCGGCCGGTACGGCGATGCCGGCGGCATCGAGCAAGGTCGGCGGCAGGTCGATCAGCGAGGCGGCACGGGTGATATCCCCCTTGCCGTCGAGCCCGGGACCGGCCAGCAGCGTCGGCACCCTGATCGAGGCTTCGTGACAGGAGCGCTTGTATTCGGCGTTGCGGGTCTTGAAATGGCAGCCGTGATCGGAGGTGAACAGGATGATGGTATTGTCGAGTTCGCCGCGCGAGATCAGGGCGTCGAGAATGCGGCCGAAGGCTTCGTCGAGCCGCGCGACCATGCCCATATAGCCGTGATAGTGTTCCCGCGTCGTGCCGCCCAGCGTCTCGAGATCGGAAGGGTAGGACGTGATCCGCCGGGCGATCCGATCCGCGTAGCCCACCGGCGCCGGGTAGTTGTCGTCCTGGTTCTGATGGTGCGGCTCCAGGAAGGAGAGGAACAGGAAGAAGGGTTTGTCGCGCTCCCGGTCGATATAGCGAATTGCCGCATCGCTCAGCGCATCGACCCGGTAGCCCGGCAGACGGTGACGCTCGCCTTCGCGATCGAAGAGATCGGTTTGATAGGGCCAGGAGGTGAACTCCAGGATATTGGCTGCAAGCCAGTCGTCATAGCCGCCCTGCTGGCTCTGGGGCACGGGGTCGGTCTCCGCCAGATGCCATTTGCCGATATAGCCGGTTTCGTAGCCGGCCTCGCCGAAATAGTGCGCAAGCGTCTTTTCGCCGGGGGGCAGCGGTATGTCATTGCGATAGCAACCGGTCGTGGTCGGGTATTTGCCCGTCTGGAAGGCGGAGCGGGCGGGTCCGCAGACCGGCTGGCAGGTAAAGGAGTTGCGGATGAAGCGTCCCTTTTCGGCCATCCGGTCGAAATTGGGGGTCAGATCCAGAGGGTTGCCATGGGCGCCGACCGTGTCCCAGCGTTGCTGGTCCGTGAAGAAGACCAGTACATTCGGGCGTTTCGTCATGACCTCTCCCTCACTTCATGCCGGAGAGCATGACGCTCTGCACGAAATAGCGCTGCATGATGACGAAGAGCAGAAAGCAGGGCAGGAACAGAAGCATGCCGCCCACGGCTGTGAGATTCCATTGGGTAAAGAATTCCTGGTTGAAAAGGGTAAGCCCGGTGGTGATCGGACGCATGCTCTCGGATGAGACGGCCACCAGCGGCCAGATGAACTCATTGAACTGAAAGACGAAGGTGAGGAGCGCCAGCGTCGCGATCGCGGGTTTGAGCTGCGGAAGGACGATATCGATGAAAATCCTGAACTCGCTCGCCCCGTCGAGCCGGGCGGCCGCCACCAGGTCGTCCGGGATCGGCATGATGAACTGGCGCATCAGGAAAATGCCGAAAGCGCTCATGGCAAAGGGCAGGATCAGGCCCGGATAGGTGTTGAGAAGGCCCATTTCTGCCGTCATCACGTAAAGCGGGATGAGCCTGATGAAGAACGGGATCATCAGCGTCGCCAGCAGCGAAACGAACATGAACCGCTTTCCCGGAAACTCCATCTTGGCAAAGACGTAGCCGATCAGCGGATCGAACAGCACATGCAGCAGCGTGATCGTTCCGGCCACGATCAGGGAGTTGAGCATGAAGCGCGCGAAAGGCGCCTTTTCCCAGATCGTCACGTAGTTCGAAAACTGCAGGCTCTCGGGAATGACGACCACCTGGCCGGAGAACATCTCCGCGTCGCTCTGTAGCGAAAGCGAAACCATATAGAGGAACGGCAAAACCGCCATCAGGACGAAGAAGGCCAGAAGCGGGTAGATCAGCAGTTTCGATACTGTTTTGTGATTGTCCTTGCGGGCCATGTCGTCCTCATACGTGCCTTATGTCGCGGTGAAGCAGCTTGAACTGGGCCCATGTGATCAACAGGATCAGCATGAACATGGCGAAGGAGAGGGCAGAGGCATAGCCGATGTTGAGCCCCTGGAAGGCGGTCTCGTAGACATGCAGCGAATAGAGCCGCGTGGCGTTTGCCGGTCCGCCCTGGGTCATCAGATAGGGCAGCGCCATTTCCTGGAGCGACGCGATCATGATGACCACGGCGAGAAACAGCGTGGTCGGCATCAGCAGCGGCAGGGTGATGTCGCGGAACAGATGGTGGCGCCTGGCGCCGTCCATGCGTGCGGCCTCGTAGAGATGGGCGGGAATGCCCTGGATGGCGGCAATATAGATCAGCACCGCATAGCCGAGATCCTTCCAGACGGAGACCGCGATCAGCGTCCAGATCGCCGTATCGGGATTGACCAGCCAGAATTGCTGCGGAAGACCGACGCTTGCGAGCGCCGCATTGAGCAGTCCGGTATAGGGATCGAGGATCGCCCGCCACATCAGCGCCGAGATCACGAAGGAGATGATGTAGGGGAAGAACAGGATTGCCCGTATGCCGTTGCGCGCCCTGACCGGGCCGACCAGAAGCGCCGAAAGCCCCAGCGCCAGAACCAGCGTGAAGACCACGCTGCCGATCGCGTAGATCAGCGTTGCCTTGATCGCCTTGATCGCCAACCTGTCATTCAGGATATGGGCGTAGTTCTTCAGCCCGACGAAGGCGGAGTCGCCGATCAGCGGCTGGCCGCTTCTGAAGCTTGCCCATAACTCGATCGCGATCGGCCAGAAGAAGTAGATCAGGAAATAGACGATGGCCGGCGACAGAAAGGCATAGGCTGTCAATGTCCGCCTGGTTTTGTAGGTCATCCCGTTATTCCCCGATAGAAAGCGGCATGCCCCGGCGCAACCGGCGACCGGGGCATGCTCCTGTTCATTCGTTGGCAAGAATCGCGTTGGCCTCATCCTCGGCCGCAGCAAGCACCTCGGCCGCCGGCTCATTGGCGAACAAGACCTCGTCAATGGCGCCGTTGAGCACTTCGTCGATGGCGGGATTGTACTTTCCGGCCTGGCGCAGCTCGAGCGTCACGTCGCGCGAATAGGGAAGGCAGGCGCCGAACTGGCCGAGAATCGGATCGGCCTGCACTTCAGGATCTTCCAGCCAGGACTTGCGCGGCATGGTCATCGAATATTGCAGCGAGGTGGCGACCTCGACATCGACGGCCGTCAGGCGCTTGATCAGGTCCCAGGCCTGTTCGGGATATTGCGCCTCCTTGGGAATCATCAGGCTGACGCCGCCCTGGATCGTTGCCTGCTCGACTTCCTTCAGCGACGGCGCAACCGCCCAGTTAAGGTCGGGATTGCCGGTGCGAATGGGGTTGATGTCCCAGGGTCCGGTGATGATCATCGCGGCGCGACCGGCGGTGAAGAGCCGTTGCGGGCCCTCGTAATCGGCCCCCGTGACGGGAACCGGGGCGGAGCGGTCCTCATGGATCAGGTCCGACAGAAACTGCACGCCCTCTGCCGCCGCCTCGCTTCCGAAGGCGATCTTGCCGGTTTCGGGATCATAATACCGGCCGCCGTTCTGCATCACCCAGGGCATGGAATAGGCCCAGACCGCATTGGGCGCGAAGCCGAAGACGCCGTTCCTGGTGGTCGCCTTCGCGATCTCCCGGAACTCTTCCCAGTTCGTCGGCGGATTGTCGTAGCCCGCTTCCTTGAGCATATCGACATTATAGAGCAGGGTCGCGCAGGTCAGGTGGATCTGGACGCCGTAGAGCGAGCCGTCGACCGTATTCTTCCTGACCGAGGCGTCCTGCCAGTCGCCGGGATAGTCGAATTCCGCCCTGTCACGCGCTGCAAGATCGTCGAGGTTGTAGAGCAGGCCCTGCTGGGCGAATTCCGGCACCCAGGCGCCGGGTTCTGCAACGAGGTCGGGCGGATTGCCGGCGGCGAAATCGGCCACCAGCTTGGTGCGCAGGTCCGGCCACTGGTAACGTTCGAAGGCGACGGTCCAGCCGGGATTGTCGGCCTCGAATTCCTCGAAGACTTCAAGATAGGTGTCATAGCCGTGGCCAGCATTGAAATAGATGCGGATTTCCTCGGCATGCGCCGCACCGGCCATGATGCCGGACGCAATCAGCGTTGCGGCGCTGCCCTTGAGTATCGATTTCAGCATTATGTCCTCCCGTGCTGAAAGTTAAAGCGTTTCCAGGAAAAGTGGATACCGGTTTTCCGTCCGGAAACGCGCTAACGGAGCCTTCTCTCCGTTTTCTGGTCGAAGAAGAATGCCCGCTCCGTGGGGATGGCGAGCGCGACGCTGTCTCCGGCCGCCATCTTCCTGTGGCCCTGAAGATCGACGCAGAGCTCGGTTCCGTCCGCAAGCGTCGCATAGCCGTAGGTGACGCCGCCCAGATGTTCGACGGCGCGCAGACGGACCTCCATTCCGCCGGCGCCGAGCCGAAGGTGTTCGGGCCTGATGCCGAGCGGGCCGCGCCACGCGGCCGGGACGAAATCCGGCCGGGGCAAGGGCGGGCAATCAATCCCGGTCAGGCGGATGCCGTCGGCCTCGGCCTCTGCCTTCAGAATGTTCATAGACGGCGATCCGATGAAGCGCGCGACAAACAGGTTTTCGGGGTTGTCGTAAAGGTCGAGCGGCGAGCCGACCTGCTCGATCCGCCCGGAGCGCAGCACCACGATACGGTCGGCGAGCGTCATCGCCTCGACCTGATCATGGGTGACATAGACCATGGTGACCCCGAGCGAACGATGAAGGTCGGCAAGCTCGAGGCGCATGCGCGTGCGGAGTTCTGCATCGAGATTGGAAAGCGGTTCGTCGAAGAGAAACACCTTCGGATCGCGCACGATCGCCCGCCCGATTGCCACGCGCTGTCGCTGGCCGCCGGAAAGTTCGGATGGCTTGCGCTCCAGCAGATCCTCAAGACCAAGGGTGCGGGCGGCGCGCTCGACCGTTGCCTTGATCTCTTCCTTCGGCTTTTTCGCGATCTTGAGCGCGTAGCCCATGTTCTGGCGCACGGTCATGTGCGGGTAGAGCGCATAGTTCTGGAAGACCATCGCCGCGCCGCGCTCTCCCGGGTGGCGTCGGCTGACCTCTTCGCCGCCGATCAGGATCTCGCCTGCGCTCGCATCCTCAAGGCCCGCGATCGTTCTGAGTAATGTGGATTTGCCGCAACCGGATGGTCCGACGAATATGCAGAATTCGCCGTCCTCAATCGTGAGGTCGATGGCGGGAATGGCCTCGAAAGCCCCGTAGGATTTGCGTAATCGGCGGAGTTCGATCCCGGCCATTCTGTCTCCTCCCTCGCCGCCGGCGGTCCCTCCACGAACTGTCCGGCGTGCGTTAGTAAGCTTTAGTAAAGTTTTACCAGACGAAAGTCAAGCATGCTTCGAGCCCGTGCGCGATCGCGAATGATTGTGCCGGACATGGAAGAAACGGCGCCCGAGCCGATCAAGGTCCTGCCGGTCGCACGGCGGAAGACGTTCGGTGGTCGCGGCGCATTGATCTGGCTCAAGCAATGCGTCCGCCTGGCGGACAGTTTGATGCTGCGCCTCCCTTTTTCGGGTTCTTGCTTCTAGAAGCTTAAACGGAGGAAGCAGTGCATCGACCGGGAGGAAGTATGCAGCATAATGAACACGAAGCGCGCACTGTCATGCGGGGCCGACAGTGTCCCTGTGCCGGCGGAAGGCAGATCTGATGGCCGAAAGACGCAAGACAATCGTGTCGACGGTTCTTCTGGCCGTTGCGGCCGGGTGTTTTCTCGTCGGCGCAGGCGTCACGGTCACCGATGTCGCCATGCGCGCGCTTCTCGGACGCAACGTTCCGGCGGCGATCGAGCTCACCTCCTATTCGATCGGGCTGGGCGCGCTGTTGTCGATCCCGGTCTGCTACGCGACGCGCACCCATGTCTCGGCAAAGCTGATGTCGGAACTGATGCCCGGCCGCCTGTCGCGGCCGCTCGGCCTTCTCGGCGCGGCAGCCTCCGCGGTCTTCGCCGCGCTGCTGCTCTGGATCGTTGCCGCCAATGCGCTGTCCAAGATCGGGTCGCCGGAAACGACGCCGGATCTGCGGCTGCCGATGCCGCTGCTTCTTATCATCGTCACCGCCGCGCTGGCGGCGGCCGCGGTTGCGGCTCTGGTCGGGCTCTGGCTTGAGTTCAAAGGCAGGGGGACAGGCGAATGAGCGGGCTTTTCCTCGGCGGCGCCGGCTTTGCCGCCGCCATCCTGATGATCTTTCTCGAAATTCCGGTCGCCGTGGCGCTCGGCCTCGTCGGCATCACCGGCACGGCGCTGATCATCGGCGTTTCCGGCATGGTCGCCATGGGGGCGACGACGGTCTGGGACAGCGTCACCAACTACACGCTTACCATGCTGCCGCTGTTCGTGCTGATGGGCAACCTTGCCGCCCGCAGCGGGCTGTCTTCAAGCCTCTACCGCTCGATGGCCGTTCTGATCGGCCACCGGCGCGGCGGGCTGGCGCTCGCCACCATCGGCGCGTCCGCGGGTTTCGGCATGATTTCGGGCTCCTCGCTCGCCACCACCGCCACCATGGGTCGCATTGCCTTGCCGGAAATGCGCGCGGCCGGCTACACGCCCTCGCTTTCGGCCGGATCGGTTGCCGCCGGCGGCACCCTCGGCATTCTCATTCCGCCATCGACGGTGCTGGTCATCTACGCCTTCATCGCCGAACAGTCGATCCGCTCGCTGCTGCTCGCGACCGCCGGTCCGATCGTTCTTGCCGTTCTGCTCTACTGCCTGGCGATCTGGCTGCCGATCGCCTTCGGCTGGTCGAAAGCGCCGAAGCGCGACAAGGCCGGCACAGCCGAACGTCTGGCGGCGATCCGCGAACTCGTTCCGCCGACGGCAATCTTCGGGCTGATCATGGGCGGGCTTTATACGGGCATCTTCACCGCCAATGAAACGGCCGCCGTCGGCGCGGCGGTGGTGCTCGCCTACGGGCTCCTCTCCAGGCGGTTGACGGCGTCCGGCTTCTTTGCCGCCGCCACGGATACCGCGCTCACCTGCGGCGCTCTCTATCTGGTGCTGATCGCCGCCAACCTGTTCAATTTCTTTCTGGCCCTTTCCGGTCTGCCCTTCTCGCTCACCGGCCTTTTCTCCGGCATCACCGGCGAGCCGATCCTGGTGATCCTGCTGATGCTGGCGATCTATCTGGTGCTCGGCACGCTGATGGACAGCCTCGCCATGCTGCTTTTGACCGTGCCGCTGTTCGTGCCGATCGCGAGCAGCGCCGGCATCGACCTCGTCTGGTTCGGCATCTTCGCGGTCATGGTTGTCGAAATGGGGCTGATCACGCCGCCGGTCGGCATGAATCTTTTCGTCCTGAAAACCACCAATCGCGAGATTTCGATGGTGGAACTCTGGCGCGGGGTTACCCCCTTCGTCCTGGCCGATCTCGTCCGCGTGTCGGTGATCATCGCGATCCCGGCCATCGTCACCTGGCTTCCGAGCCACGCATTCTAGTTTCACGAACTGTCATCACGGGAGGAAGAATGATGTTCAGACTTTTGTTAAAGGCCGCCGCTCTGGCGCTGGTTCTCGGGGCGCCGCTTGCGGCGCAGGCCCGGGAAATGCGGGTCTCCTCGCACGAGCCGCCGCAGGGCTTCTATTCCGCGCAGATCCTGCAGCCCTGGATCGATGCGGTCAATGCGAAGCTTTCGAAGGGCAACGCCTTCAAGCTCTATCCGGGCGCCATTCTCGGCGCGCCGCCAGCCCAGGCCGAACTGGTGAAGGCCGGCGTCGCCGATGTCGCGCTGGTGGTGCCGACCTATACGCCGGGCCTGTTTCCGATGTCGGGCGTCGTCGAGGTGCCCGGCCTTGCCCGAAGCTCCGAGCAGGGCACGCACATTCTGAGCGCGCTGACCGAAGACGGCGCGCTTGACGGGGAATATGCCGACTACAAGGTCATCGCGCTCTTCACCACGCCCGGCTACCGCCTGTTCATGACCGGCAATGGCGTGACGACGCCGGACCAGATGGCGGGACTGAAGCTGCGCACGCCCTCGCAGTTCGGCTCGACGCTCTACGAAATGCTCGGGGCCTCGGGCGTCTCCATCCCGGCGCCGCAAGTCTATGAGAATCTCGAGCGCGGCGTGGTCTCCGGCGCCGCCTGGGTGATGGATGCCTACAAGACCTTCCGCCTCGACGAGGTGGCGCCATCGATCACGACGCTGAAATTCACCGCCCAGCCGATGGCGATCCTGATGAACAAAAGGACCTATGAGGCCCTGCCCGAGGCCGACCGCGCCGTGATCGACGCGATGTCGGGAACGAGCCAAGCGGCAAAGATCGCAGCCACCGTCGATGCCGCCGACGCCGCGATCGAGGCCGACTACCGCGCTGCCGGCAAGGTTGACTTCGTCGCGCTGACGGAAGCCGACATGGCCCTCTGGAACGACGCGCTTTCGGGCGCTGCCGACAGGTGGATCGGCGAGCAGAGCGACCCCGAGGCGGCGAAAGCCGTGCTCGAAACGGCCCGCAAGGCTTCGGCCGAATAACGCTGCGGCGATCCGCGTCCGCCCTGCGGACGGACGCGGATTGGTCCTGAAAAGAGCCGGAACCTGCGGCTATGCTCGGGCCTCAATATTCAATTTCTGAGGGAGAAAGACCATGGCAATCAATGCGCTGGGCTATCTCGGCGTGCGCTCCGACCGACTCGACGAGTGGTCCGACTTCGCCGGAAAACTGCTCGGCATGCAGAAGATCGATCGCGGCGGCAAGGCGATGGCCTTCCGCATGGATGATCGGGTGCAGCGCCTCCTCGTTTCCGACGAGCCTGGAGAAACGCTCGCCTTCCTCGGCTTTGAAGTCGAAGACCGCGACGACCTCGAAGCTTATGCGGCGAGGCTCGACCGAGCCGGCGTGAAGGTGGCGCGGGGGTCTCGCGAACTCGCCGACCGCCGCTTCGTCGGCGATCTCATCCACTTTGCCGATCCGGGCGGCAATCGCGTCGAACTGTTTCATGCGCCGATGATCGCAAGCGACCCCTTCGTGCCCGGCCGCCCGATCGACGGGTTCATGACCGGGCCGCTCGGCATGGGCCATGCGGTGCTGCATGTGGCCGACATCGCGGTGATGATGCCGTTTTACCGCGACCTTCTCGATTTCCACGTCTCCGATTACGGGCTTGAGCCCTATGGCCTCTATTTCTTCCATCTGAACGAGCGCCACCACTCCTTCGCCATGGTCGGTTCCGGAAGGCTCGGCTTCCATCATTTTATGGTCGAGTTCCAGAATCTCGACGATGTCGGTCAGGGTTACGACCTTGCCGGGCTCGAGGAAGGTCGGCTCGCCTACACGCTTGGCCGCCACACCAATGACTACATGACCTCCTTCTACGCCAACTCGCCGTCGGGCTTCTTCGTCGAGAACGGCTGGGGCGGGCGGCTGATCGACCCGAAAACCTGGGAGCCGCACGAGACCCATGACGGGCCGAGCTTCTGGGGACATGAGCGGCTTTACCTGACCGAAGAGGGCGGCCGCAAACGGCTGCGCGACATGCGGCTCGACGCGGCCGCCAGGGGCCGGCGCGCGCCGCCGGTGGCCGATTGCCCCTGGCTTTTCGGTGAACTTGCCAAACGAAAGGGCTGAATATGGACTATTCCGACGCCACCCATTTTGACGTCGCCATTGTCGGCTACGGCCCGGCGGGCGCGACGCTCGCTCATCTTCTCGCCCAGTGCGGGCTGAAGGTCCTGGTGCTGGAGCGCGAGACGGCGGCCTATCACCTGCCGCGCGCGGTGCATTTCGACGCCGAGGTGATGCGCGTCTTCCAGTGGATCGGCATCGCCGAGGCGATCGAGCCGCTGACGGCAATGCATCCCGGCATGCGCTTTGTCGATGGCAACGGCAAACTGCTGCTCGACTGGCCGCGCCCGCAGGGCATTGGGCCGCAGGGCTGGCGGGCGAATTACCGCTTTCATCAGCCGGACCTCGAAAAGCTGCTGCGCGATCGCCTTTCCGGATATCAGAACGTGACCGTGCGCACCCGCGCCGATGTCTTTTACATCGAAGATCGCGGCGACCATGTCGAAATGAGGTTCGAGGACATGAGCCGCGGCAAGGTGGAGCACGTGACGGCCGGTTATGTCGTCGGCTGCGACGGCGCCCGCTCGATCGTGCGCCGTTATATCGAGACCGGCATGGAGGATTACGGTTTTCACGAGCGCTGGCTGGTGGTCGACGTGATCCTCAACCAAGACAAGCCCGAACTCGGCGATCATTCGATCCAGTATTGCGTGCCCGAGCGCCCGGCGACCTATGTGCGCGGACCCGGCCTCAGGCGGCGCTGGGAGCTGACCGTGCTCGACGACGAGGACAGCGTCGCCATCACCCGGCCGGAAAAGGTCTGGGAGATCCTCGCGCCATGGCTGAAGGCGGAGGAGGCCGAACTCGAACGCGCCGCCGTCTATGTCTTCCATTCCTTGGTGGCCGAGGACTGGCGCAAGGGCCGGCTTTTTCTCGCCGGCGATGCCTGCCACCAGACGCCGCCCTTCATGGGACAGGGCATGTGCGCCGGCACCCGCGACGTCGCCAATCTCTACTGGAAACTGGCGCTGGTCTGTCAGGGCAAGGTTGGCGGAGCGGCGTCCGAACGGCTGCTCGACAGCTATGAGAGCGAGCGCAAGCCGAATGCCCGCGAATATATCAAGACCGCGGTGCGTCTCGGCGGGTTGATCAATACCTGCGGCACGAAAGAGGCGCTGGAGGCCGCCCTTCCCGCAGCCGACGGTTCCGCGCGGATGGAGAGCATCGCCCCGCCGCTCGGCCCCGGCCTTGGGCGCGGCGAGAAAGCCGGCCGCCTCTTCGGCCAGCCGCGTCTCAATGACGGACGGCTGATGGATGAGGCGATGCGCCACCGCTTCGTCGTCGTCGCGGAGGCCGACCTCGTCGAAGGGCTCGCCCTTCCCGAAAGCGTCTGTCTCGTCACCACGAAAACATCGCCGGATGCGGGCGAACACCTCGCCCGCCTCGGCACCCGCGCTGCCGTCATCCGCCCCGATCGCCACACGCTCGGCGCGGCCGACAGCCGGGCCGAACTCGAAGCGCTATTGGCGCTCGTCCTTCCCAACCCCTCTGAAACGCCTCACCCGGAAATGGTCTGACACATGAAACTCTGCTCTTATCTGATCAACGGAAACGCAAGCTACGGTCTCGTCACCGACAAGGGGATCGTCGATCTCGCCCGCCGCCTGCCGGAAAAATCGCTGCGCGCCTTTCTTGCCGCCGGCGATCCGACCCGCGCCGAAGCCTTTCTTGAGGGGCCGGCCGACTTCGCCTTCGACGCGGTCGAACATCTGCCGGTCATTCCCGATCCCGACAAGATCATCTGCGTCGGCCTCAATTATCATGCCCATGTTGAGGAGACCGGACGGCAGGAAACCGTCAATCCCGTGCTTTTCGCCCGCTATGCCGGCAGCCAGATCGGCCATGGCCAGCCGCTGATCCGCCCGAAGGAGAGCGTCGAGTTCGACTATGAAGGCGAACTCGCGGTGATCATCGGAAAGGAGGGGCGTCGGATCCCGGAGACCGAAGCGCTGTCCCATGTCGCCGGCTATGCCTGCTACAATGACGGCTCGGTGCGCGACTGGCAGAAGCACACGCATCAGTTCATGCCGGGCAAGACCTTCGCCGGAACCGGCGGCTTCGGTCCCTTCATGGTAACCGCCGACGAAATTCCGGACCCGACGAAACTCTACCTCCAGACCCGGCTCAACGGCCAGGTCGTTCAGGACACGGATGTTTCGCTGCTGATTACGTCGATCCCGAAGCTGATCGCCTATTGCTCGACCATCCTCCCGCTCCTGCCCGGTGACGTCATCGTCTCCGGCACGCCGGGCGGCGTCGGCGCGCGGCGTACGCCGCCGCTCTTCATGCGCGACGGCGATGTCTGCGAGGTCGAGATCTCCGGCATCGGCACGCTCACCAATCCGGTGCGCGACGAAGTCTGAGGCGCTGCGGCGGCCGGTTGAAGAGGCAAGGAGGTCGATCGGCACCAAACGATCTCCCCCTCAAAGGGGGAGATTGTGGGCGGCCAGCGCCGTGGAACAAATCGTCTTCTGAACCAAGTGGCAGGGCAGAAACCACTTCAACACCCATTGCCCGCATGCCATATCTTCACAATGGATGACCCGATGCCGAAACGGCCGCGCAGGAATGAAGGCGTGCGCGCACTGACGCGCGGACTGGCGATCCTGCGCTTTATCAATGCCAGGGGCGCCGCGCGGGTGGGCGAGATCGCCCGCGCGCTCGACATTCCGCGTCCGACCGTCTACCGCCTGCTCGAAACGCTGGAGGAGGCCGGCTATGTGGCGTTGTCGCCGAGTTCGAGCCTTGTCAGGGTGACGCGGCTTGCCGCGAGCCTTGGCGATGGCTATGCCGCGACCTCGGAACTCTGCCAGGTCTCCGGTCCGGTTTTCGCCGAATACGCCGCGCGGCTTGTCTGGCCGCTCGATCTTTCGGTTCATGACCATTTTTCCATGGTGATCCAGGAAACGACGCATAACCGCTCGCCGCTTTCCATCGACCGCGCCATGACCGGCTATCGCATGCCGATGCTGCGCACCTCCGCCGGCCGGGCCTATCTCGCCTTCTGCCCGGACGAGGAGCGTCGCCATATCCTCGAACATCTGACCCGCCTCGGCGATCCGGCGGACCAGCCTTTTCTTGCGCCGGTGTTTCTCGATCGCATGCTGGCGGAAACGCGGGCGCGCGGCATCGCCATCCGCGACGGCGGCGAGTTCCGGCCGCAAACCGCCTCGCTCGCCGTGCCCATCCTGAGTGGCGAAGGTATTACTGGCTGCGTCTCGATGATCTGGATCCGTTCGGCGATGACGACGGAAAAGGCGCTTGAGACAGGCGCGGCGCCGCTTGCCGAAATCGCGGCGCGGATCGCCGCGGCCCTCAATGGCGCGCCGGACTGACCGGTGATTCTCCCGTCCCGGCAAACACATCGGCGATGCCGGAATCGAGCGGGGTGCCATAGGTCATCACGATATAGCCGAGCACGGAGTAAAAGCCGACCGTTGCCATCAGGTCGAACACGGCGGACCGCCCGAACGCTTCGGCAAGCGCTGTCTCGACCGCGGGCGAAAGACGATGCGCGTCAATCAGCATATCGACGGCGCGGGCGAGCAGCCCGTCCTCGCCTTCCGGCACGGCGCGAAGGGCCGCGATGCGTTGTGCTGAAAAGCCGAGCTTTGTTGCCCGATCAACATGGTGGTTCCACTCATAGGCTGCGCCGAGGCGGAAGGCGACGCGGAGGATCACCACTTCCGAGCGCTCTTGCCCGAGCGCGCTTTCCTTCACCACATGCTGGCGCAGGGGCGCCCAGGCGCTGAGCAGGTCCGGATGATGCGCCATGGTGCGATAGACGTTCAGCGTGCCGGCGAAACCGTCCTTCATGTCGGCGATCACCGCCGGCCAGTCACGGTCCTCAAGCGGCGGCAGGATCGTTTTCTCGGTCATGGCGAACGGCTCCGTTTGATGGCGCTGAGGCTGGGACGCGGCAACAATCGCTCTTTGCGCGCGGGAAAGACAGGTCCAAATGCGCTCTGTCCGTTCGGCGGACATGTTGTCCCGGCTTTGCCGCCCGCGCCTCGTCGACGCGGTGATGCAGGGCAGGCTGCCGATTTTCGCCCGGAGAACCCGTATCCACTTTTCCCGGAACCGCTCTATTGCCGAAGCTGCCGCTGAATGCGGCGGGCGCGCTTCTTGATCGCGTGAACGACCCGGTC
>NZ_CFHTCS010000063.1:0-16467 GCF_984369615.1 Martelella sp.
GTCCTCGGCCGACGCCACTCATCGCTGTGGGCGCCGATCCGCACACTGGTCGCAGCAGCGCTGCTTATCCCGATCCCTGCCACAGGGTACAATGGCGTTCAGCATGCAGCCGCCTATCTGGTGCAGTTTGGAACGGGTACGGCATCCTACTTTTGGCAGAAGAGCGTGGATCTGGTGTTCAACGACCACATGCCGATCGTGGGCACGGACATGTCCCAAAAAGACGGTCAGTTCATTCAGGCTGTTTGGCGCATGGAGATGTGCCGGGCTGTCTACAACGCTGAAGCTGCAAAGGGCGGTGGCGACATTGCCGGCATTACCAAAAACTGGCGGACAACGGCCAGCGGCAGCTTGGCGCTCTCCTATGACATACCCAACTATCGGGGTGCGTGCGGCACGATCACGCTTCCTTCCGAAACAAAGGGTTTCCAAAGGATCGCTGCGTCGTCGGACAAAACGTACGCCGACTACGCAAAAGCCATGCGTGATGCAGTCAATCAGATCACCAACAATTATGCGCCGATGGCGGATTCGGTCGCCCTGGCCGTTTCTCAACGGCAACCTTTGCCCGACTATAGGGGTCTTGCAGATGACCTTGCGGAATGGCGCGAACTTCATGCCGACATCCTCAAAGACTATATCGCAACCGACAAACTTCAAAAGGATGTGCAATCCGCGGCGTCCGAAACAGAAACGATCAACATCAACGGCATCGGCGACAAGGAACAGAACATCGACCTGTCTGCCAGTCTGAAGGATGGCGGATGGCTGCAAGCGGGCTACTACTATCAGCTGATCAGCCGCTTTACCGCCGACGCTTCGGCCGTCGCGGGAGGAATTCCGCAGACAACACCCGGTGGCGCGATCGGAGCGACAGCCAATCCGAAAGGTCGGGTCGGAGAGTCTATTGCCTCGCAGTATGACGACGCCAACTGGTATCTGTTCGGTTCAGCCCAGGGAGACGCCACGAAATTCCTTGAGAGTTTCGCCGGCACCTACAATGGTGTCGTCGAATGGTGGAACGAGAGCGTCGCCCGAAGCGATGTACGCGCCTTTACCAACGAGCGCGCAGCCTTTGCGGATTCAACGGCCGATATGACATCCTATATGGTGTCTGCCGGCAATCTGTACGAAGCCTTCGACTTTCTGAACCCGGCTGCCAATGACGGCGACCCTATGGTGGGCCTGATCGCCGTCGGCAATCAGCTGGCGTTCTATAGCGGCGTCATCATGATTTCGCTCGCGGTGCTGGCAGCGGTGCCTTTTCTTGGACAGTCCGTGATCGCCTTCGCCGGCTTCCTCGGCTGGGTTTTGAGCGGAATCTCGGTTGCCGGCTACTTCATGGCGTTTGTGCTGCCAATGATCCCGACAGTGATTTGGGTCATCGGCGTGACGGCCTTCTTCCTGTTGGTTGTTGAGATGATCTTCGCCGCACCACTGTGGGCGATCGCTCACTTGTCGATGGAAGGCGAAGGTTTGGGCGGCCGGCAGGCCAGACGCGGATACGTCATGTTGCTGGCGCTGACGGCAACACCGGTGCTCATGCTCTTCGGTCTTCTTGTGGGCATGATCATCTTCCGGATTGGCGGAACGCTTCTCAACGGGGGCTTCTACTACGCCATCACCGCATCGCAGGCTCTGTCTGGTGACAGCTACACGCAAATCACCTGGTTCATCGGCATTTTGGCCATCATGGTGTTTATGCTCTTCGCATATGTCGTCATGCTGGAACGCTCTTTTGCCTTGATCGCCGAATTTCCTGGCAAGGTGTTTCGACTGATCGAGCCGGATGCCGTCAGCGATCTCGACACGCATGCAGCGATGCGTGCCAATGTTGCCGCCGGTGGAACAGCCGGTTCAATGGGCAGCCTGACGAGTTCAGCAGGCGGCGGCTTTAATAAAAGAATTGCAAGCAAGGCCCCTAAAACAAATGAATAAGGAAGGACAGGAAATGGTTGGCACCAACTCGCCCGTTTCAGTTCGGTTGGATGTCGATACGCGCGCGAGACTGAACGCCTTGGCTAATCGACTGAACTGCACTCCCCACGCGCTAATGCGTCAAGCCGTTGCTGAATTTGTCGAAAGGCGCTCGACGCCAGTTCCGGCTCAAACGCCAAATCAAAGCTGACAGTGGTCACGCGACCTTTGAGAACGGCCGACGAGGTCAGCCGGGCATTTCTAGTTTTCAGCGACTGGTCTGATCATGCTAGGCGCATATCAGGAGTCCCGGCTGCGCCGCCGCGTCAATTCCTGAGCTTTCCGATTGCATATGCTATCGGTCGACGAATACTGGACACTGAAAAGCTAAGAGAAGAATGGCGGAAAAGCGCCGCCGTTTCGGACATAGAAATCGTCTCCTCGTGTGCCCGAAAGCGGACATGTCTCCATGGCGACTTCAGTCGCCAGTGCGCCAGAAGCAACCCTTGCGGATGCGCGCGAAAAGTTGGAGGATTGGCGTAAGCACTATAATGAGGATCGTCCTCATTCGGCGATCGGATACAACGTCCCGATCGCGTTGCATAATCCCGGTGGCGCTGTCAGCCCGCCATCGTGATCAGAGCCGGAAAAATCTAACATCCGGCGGTCCAATAAATGGGCGCACTGCACATGATTGAGCAAACTCTACCTCAGAACGAGGGACTATGCGGTGGTACGCCAAGCTCAATAACCCGCCGCTTCGAGGTCGAAGCTGCGGAAACGCAGAGAGGATGCTCGATCAATTGCGCTTTCAGTCGACCTGATACAGTCGCAAAGGCAAGGTCGGTGTCGCGCTGTGTTGCAGGATGTGCTGGCGGAACTTCTCCGTCACAGCACCCCCAATGCAATGACCGACAGCAGGATGTAGCGGCCGGCCTTGGCGATCGTCACAAGAAGCAGGAAGCTCCAGAGCGGCTCGCGCAGCACGCCGGCTGCCATGGTCAGGGCATCGCCAACGACCGGGGCCCAACTGAGAAGGAGGCTCCAGCGGCCCCATCGATGATACCAGCATGTCGCCCGGTCGAGGGCCTTCTCGCTGACTGGGAACCATCGCCGTTGCCGGTACCGCTCGATCCAGCGTCCGAGCGCCCAGTTGACGGCGGAGCCGAGCACGTTGCCGATCGTGGCGACGACAATCAGCAGGACAGGTGGTTGCTTGCCGAGAACCAGCAATCCGACCAGGGCGGCTTCCGACTGGGCAGGCAGGATTGTTGCTGCGACGAACGCAATTGCGAAAAGCCCGGCGAGTGAGAACAACGCATCCACATTTCTGGTCAACGCGGGTGTGGCCATGCACCGGGCGTACCTAAGGCATTCATCTTAATGGCAAGCGCCGCCCGGAGCACCGCGCCGGCGTCTTTAGCACGATCACAGTGTGGCTGGCCATTCGCAAGAGATGCCCGCCGCCTTGGCGGGGAAGCGGGCAGTCTGATCCATGGCGCACATCAACGATGAAAGCATCGTGTGAGCGCCCCATCTGCCGGGACGCCCGTCCGACTCATGCCTGAACCGCTTCAGATCGATCCGTCGTAGTCCAGGTAGGCCATCATGCCGCTCGCCATGTGATAGAGGTGGTGGCAATGGAAGGGCCAGCGGCCGGGATTGTCGGCGGTAAAGGCGATATCCACCCTGGCCATCGGCGGCACATAGACGGTGTCGCGCACCGCGCCGTCCACAGCCCTGCCATTGATGCCGACGACCCAGAAGTGATGGCCGTGGAGATGCATCGGGTGGCCCATCATCGACATGTTGGTCATGGAAAGCCGGATGCTGTCGCCGCGGCGCGCGCGCATCCGGTCCGCGCCGCCGATCCGCCAGTCATAGCCGGTCATGCTGCCGGAAAGGACGAGGTCATAGGCGCGGGTGTCCGGACCGGTCGCGACGGGGGAAGGGCTGCGGAGCCGGCTTTCCAGCGAAAGATCCAGCACCGGCCCGTCTTCCGTCCCGAGGCCGGGGATCCGGGTGACGGCCGCGCCGCGTGTCGCCAGGATGATGCCGGTTCGTTCGCGCGCGCCTTCGCGCAGCGCCAGAACGGGAAAGGCCCCGCCTTCGGCCGGAACGTCGAGCATGATGTCGAGGCGCTGGCCCATCGATATCCCGAAACGCGTGCCGGAAACGGATTCGACCGGTTGGCCGTCGACCGCCGCCAGACGGCCGGGGAGTATGCCGGTGTCGATGGTGAAATTGGTCGCGGTGGCGCCGTTGATGATCCGCAGGCGCACCCGGCCGCCCTTGTCGACGGCAAACACCTCCGGATCGTCCAGCGTCCGGTCATTGGCGAGGTAGGCATCATAGTCGATGTCGTTCAGGTCCATCTGCATGCCGGACATCGCCATGCCTGGCATGCCGGACATGTTCTGCCCCTGCATCATCATGGCGTGGCCGCCCATCATTCCGCCATGGCCGCCGCCCGCTTTCAGACCGGCCAGCAATTCCTCGGGTGAGCGGAACGAGAAGTCGTGAAGCAGCACGACAACGTCTTGAACATCGGCCTTTCTGTCTTCCTCCGAAAGGACAATCAGCGGCGCAGCCAGCAGGTTCTGTTCCTGAAGCGTATGGGCGTGCATCCAGTGCGTGCCGCCGGCGGCGAGCGGAAAAGTGTAGCGGCGCTCCTGCCCCGGCTCGATCATCGGCGCCGGATTGTCTGGCACGCCGTCCATCTCCCATGGCGGCGTCAGGCCATGCCAGTGAACCAGCGTCGCTTCGCCGCTGTTGTTTGCAAGGCTGACATCGAAGGGGCTTTCCGCATCAAGGGTGAGGCCGGGCCTGCCGTCAGGCCCGACAAGGCCGAAGACGCTGGCGGACCGTCCGTTCACCTCGATATTGCGGTTGGTGATCTGAAGGTTGATGGGCGTCTGCTGCGCCTGCGCGGGGCTGGCCCAGGTGATAGGCAGGCCGGAGCCCAAGGCCGCCGCGCCAAGCGCGAGCCTCTGCATGAATTGTCTGCGATACATGATCGTTCTCCCGATGGCCGGTCGTCGGACCGGCATTGTCACATGAAGGATGGCCGGCATGGCCGGCGGTTCATGCGCGCAAGCGGGGAGGCTCGAGATCGGGCGGAACGGGATGGCCTTTCAGGCGCGCGGAGAGATCAGGGAAGGTCAGGTCCCTGACAACGCGCGTGAGAAGGCTCGAAGGCTGCCCCGGCGCGATGCCGGTGGGCAGGCCGCAGGCCGCAAGGCAGCACGCCTTTGCGCCGTCGGTCCGATGGTCCATGTCATGCGGGGCGCCGGCGGGCTGCGCGTGGTGCATCGCGACTTCCGGCATCGTCGCGCAATGCGTGGCGGCGCTACCCACGGAGGGTGAAAGCACGCCGAGAAGCATGGCCGTGACGATGCACAGCACCTTCACCGCCGCTCTCATTGTCCGCATGTACCCCATGTCCAATCCATTCACCGTGCGCTGCCGACGGAAACCTTATGCGCCCCGGCGACCTGAAGACAATGTGGGTCGATCGTGGCCGATCTTGGGCCGTGTTCCGGCGTGCTGCGGGTCCCGACGCATAAACATCCTAAAGCTTCGTCGCCCGCAGCCTCAGCGCATTGCCGATGACCGAGACCGAGGACAGGCTCATCGCCGCAGCCGCGACGATCGGCGACAGCAACAGGCCGAAGAAGGGGTAGAGGATCCCGGCGGCGAGCGGCACGCCCGCAGTGTTGTAGACGAACGCGAAGAACAGGTTCTGGCGGATATTGGCCATGGTCGCCTCGGCAAGGTGACGGGCGCGCACGATGCCGGTCAGGTCGCCCTTGACCAGGGTGATGCCGGCGCTTTCGACCGCGACATCCGCGCCGGTGCCCATGGCGATCCCGACATCGGCCGCCGCAAGCGCCGGTGCGTCGTTGACGCCGTCGCCCGCCATGGCGACCGCGCTGCCGTCGCGGCGCAGGCGCTCGATCAGGTCGTGCTTGTCCTGCGGGCTCACCCCGGCATGGACCTCGTCGATCCCGAGCGTCTGCGCCACGGCTTTCGCGGTTGCTTCGGCATCCCCGGTCGCCATCACGATGCGCATGCCCGCCTCGTGCAGCGCGCGGATCGCATCCGGCGTGGTGTCCTTGATGCGATCGGCAACCGCGACGATGCCGGCCGCCTGGCCATCGACGGCGACGTACATGGCGGTCTTGCCCTCGCCCTGCAACGCGGCGACGCGTTCCCGCAGGGCGCTGACATCGATGCCTTCCGCTTCCATCAGCGCGGCGTTTCCAAGCGCCGCCTTGCGTCCGTCGACCGTCCCGGTCACGCCCTGGCCGGTGATGGCGTCGAAATCACTGCTTTCGCGTTCCGGCGCTTCCGCCTCCCGTGCGCCGGCGACGATCGCTTCGGCGAGGGGATGCTCGGAGCCGCTCTCCAGCGCTGCCGCAATCGAAAGCAGGTCCAGGCGGTCGAAGCCGTCCAGCGGCTCGGCATCGGTGAGGGCCGGCTTGCCCTGCGTCAGCGTGCCGGTCTTGTCGACCACCAGCACGTCGACCTTGGAAAAGCGTTCCAGCGCCTCTGCGTCGCGGATCAGCACGCCCGCATTCGCGCCACGTCCGGTGGCGACCATGATCGACATCGGCGTCGCAAGCCCCAGCGCGCAGGGGCAGGCGATGATCAGCACCGAAACCGCCGCGACGAAAGAATAGGAAAGGGCGGGCGAGGGGCCGAACGCCAGCCAGGCCAGAAAGGCGATCACCGCCACCGCGACGACGGCCGGCACGAAATAGGCCGCCACCCGGTCCGCCATCGCCTGGATCGGCGCGCGCGATCGCTGTGCCTTGGAGACCATGTCGACGATCCGGGAGAGCGTCGTCTCCGAGCCGACGCTTTCGGCGCGCATCAGGAAGCTGCCATTCTTGTTGAGCGTGCCGCCGGTCACCGGCTCGCCCTCGCTCTTTTCAACCGGCACAGGCTCGCCGGTAATCATGCTCTCGTCGACCGACGAGCGGCCTTCGACGACGACGCCGTCAACCGGCACGCTCTCGCCGGGCCGCACGCGCAGCATGTCGCCCGCCTGCAGCGTTTCGACGGGCACATCCTCCTCGCCGCCATCGGTGACCTTGCGCGCGGTCTTCGGCGCGAGATCCAGCAGCGCCCGGATCGCGTCGCCGGTGCGTTCGCGCGCTGCAAGCTCCATCACCTGGCCGATCAGCACCAGCACAAGAATGACGGCGGCGGCTTCGAAATAGACCGGGGCCATGCCCATTGCGTCGCGCATCGCCGCCGGAAACAGGCCGGGCGCGACGAGCGAGACGACGGAGAACAGATAGGCCGCCCCGGTTCCAAGCGCGATCAGAGTCCACATGTTTGGACTTTTGTTTTCGATCGAGGCCCAGCCGCGCTCGAAGAACGGCCAGCAGATCATCAGCACTGGCGTCGCCAGAGCGAATTGCAGCCAGCCGAACAGCGTGTGACCGAACCAGTCCTCGAAGGGCAGGCCCAGATGGCTGCCCATCTCGAGAATGAAGACGGCGAGCGCCAGCGGCGCGGCAATCATCAGTCTGCGCCTGAAATCGACATATTCGGGATTGGGGCCAGCATCGGCGGAAGGCGTCATCGGCTCCAGCGCCATGCCGCATTTCGGGCAATTGCCGGGGTGATCGCGCACGATCTCGGGATGCATCGGGCAGGTATAGAGCGTGCCCTCAGGCTGCGCTTCGGCCTCTGCGTGCTCGGCGGTGTAGTGCTCCGGATCGGCTTCGAACTTCGCCTGGCAGCCGTTGGAGCAGAAGTAATAGTTTTCGCCGCCGTGTTTGACCACATGGCTGGTGCTGGCGCGGTCGACCGACATGCCGCAGACCGGGTCGCGCGTCACGGTCTCACCCGTAGTATTTCCGCTATGGCCGGACACGCCTCCGTGGCTCATGTGCGAGTGCTGCATTCGAGGCCTCCTGATAAGTGCGTTTTCCAACATATGGAGATTCCAGCAACTGGAAGGTCAAGGCCGGATATGTCAACTTTTATAAGACGGAGCCAAATCGCAAAATTCTTCCGGCGACTACAGGGAAGCAAGATTCCGAGGCAAGGGCTGAAGCCGCGAAGCCCTTTGTTGGAGCTATCGGAGCGTCTTGATCAAAACAGAATTTTTGCCCGACAAACGTAATGCGTCAAGGCTGAGCGGCTCAACGCTTTTTGGAATCGAACCTTGCAACACCTGAAGCAGCCCATCAGAATGACCATATACCTGGAGCTCAGCGGACGCGCGAAAGGCTTCTTTTCGCCTCCAAGCTGGTCGTTCGCGATTGTGGCCCCAGGTGCCGCAAGTAGCCATTCGCTGCGCTCTGCTAAAAGGTGCAGATAGGGCGGGGAAGCGGAAGTTCGCTGCGGAAGGAATGAACGACCGCAATGGGCCGTGCATGACGCGGGCACAAGCCTGGTCACCGCAATCATTGCCGCGGCCGCCGCAGGTAGGCTTCGAGCTCGCTGTGTCCCTTACGGAACGCCACCCTATTTCCCAATTTCGATTTTCAATGATAATTGGAGTGTTCTTTGGGAGATCGGTGTGGAGCGAGAAGCAAGCTGTTCGTGTCGTAGCCTGAAAGTGCTTTGCACTGGTGAGCCGGAACTTGTCTCGCTTTGCCACTGCATTGCCTGCCAAAAGCGTACTGGCGCCCTTTATGGAATTGCAGCCTTTTTTCCAAAAGGAAGCATCAAGGTCAGTGGGAGTTACAAGAGTTATCGGCGTTCTTCAGACGCTGGTTTTGAATTGGTTTTCCACTTTTGTGAGAACTGTGGCTCAACTGTTTTCTGGGAGCCGTCACGAAAACCGGACATGGTCGCAATTGGCGTTGGTTCGTTCGGTGAACCAGGTTTTCCGAAACCCAGCAAAGAAGTCCACCCTGAGTCCCGTCACGAGTGGGTCGAGCCACTTGATCTGACACCGCGCTAATGGCCGATTTTTCCGCTCGATGGCCTCTGGAGGTCACCCGTCTTCGCAGATGCAATAAACGGCGGCTACGGCGGCCTACGCCGTAGCGTCATATTATCAGGTAAATGTCAGCAAGCGTAGCAGCACGCAATGTAGGATGATGTCCGCTTTGCCGTCTGGCGATCCGGAAACCTGCCTGACGGTTTACGGCCCCATTCCGGTCATTCCAAAACCAGGCCAACTATGGAATCTGAATAGAGTGAGGACCATCACCCATTCTGCAGATGCTAATTAAAGAATGAAGTACCGATGAATTACGTAGGCGAGCTTCCATAGCGACAGGATAGCCGCTGCGGCGAGAGCGATCAAAAACAGCATAAGCCAGTCATGATTTGCAATAGCAGTCTCAATGATGTTCAGAAATTTCAAGAACAACAGGCCGAAGGATAGAGCAACAGCCGCCATCGCGGCGGCGGCCGGCAAGCAGAGAAGCAAGATGATTGGCCAATAGACAAGCTTTCGAACAGCACGTTCTCCGACGCCGGCCTCATAGTTCTTATGATCCCTGACGGGGCGAAGGTACTTTGGAATTTGCATATTTTCCTCCTTCGTCATCAGCGGCCGTCAGTGGCGCGGCAGCAATCGCCTGAGGTCGTCATACGAAACCTTGCCCTCATCAACTTTCTGTTGGGCCGCATCATGCATGGAGCGGGCAAGAACGCGGTCGGCCGACTCCTGCATCAGACGGCTCACGGCTTTCGGCCAGTCGCCGATAGGAACAGAAACAAACTGATCGCGCACATAGTCGTCAAACAGCAGATACTCGCGCAATGGCACGCGGCCGCGATGGTCGCTGGTGCGGACCAGGTGTTGAACGACGAAGAGCTGGAGCGACGTGATCAGGTCGAACGCGCGCGCATCGCGTTCTTCGGCCGGGAAGTTCACGACCATGCGCCGCAAGCCTTCCGCGACCGATCCCGCATGCGTGGTGGTGTAAACCAAGTGGCCGGTCAGACTGGCCTCCAGGCAACCCTCAAGGGAGGCTTTGTCGCGGGCCTCGCCGAGCGAAATAATATCAGGCGCGCAGCGCAGCGCCGCCCACACTCCGTCGCCGAACGACGGCAGGTTGCGCCCTTCGCCGATCTCCGACTGCTCAATGGAAGACGCGCAGTCGCTGTGATCCGTCAGCACGTCGGAATAGGTGAACTCGATAGGCGCCTGCAGATCGACGATCGCTTTCGGATCGGCCGTGTTTTCAAGATGAAAGCGCGTGATCCCGGCAAGCGTCGTGGACTTTCCCTGGCCGGTCGCGCCGGCGACAACGACAATGCCATGCTGAGGCGACATGTACGGGCGGACCTCACTATCGAGTCCGACATCATCGATCGTTGGCGTCTTTGTCGGCAACGGTCGCATCGTCATGGAAATGCCGTCGCCAGCACCTTTCATCACGCCCTTGGCGTTCACACGGAAACGCTGGCGCCGGTGACGGTCAATCGGAACCTCGAACGAGAAATCCAGAGGTCGCCCTTGCCGCAAGATGCTGAAGGCATCTTCCGACCGCCACATGTGGCTCAGGATACTCAAGACCTCTGAGGCGTTCAGAGGTTTTGCGGTCGCAAAATGCTGCGTGCCATGCATCTTGATCCGAATACGACTGTCCGTCTGTATCCGGATGTCCGACGCCCCTTTGATCGAGGCCCCGACCAGCAACTGCTGAAACGGGTCCATGTCACCGTCAAAACGCAACGGCTCATGGTTCAGAACGCGCGCATAGGGCTCCTTCGGATCGTAGGCGTCTTCCGTCAAATTCGATAGATCAACCGCCGGCATTACTTGGCCACCTGAAAACGTCTCTGGATCGGCTTCCATCGGGCCGGGTTTTTGACGAACCGGGCAGCATCATCGATCTCGACACGGCGCTCGCCAATATAGAGCTCGTCGACATTACCGGCCGCGCGCGTCTCACTCGACTTCAGCACGAGGTTGGTAATGAGACCTGCTTCCACTGCCTTGCGATACTCGACCATGCCGAGATAGTCGCGCCGCAACAGGTTCATGTTTTCCTGCAATGCGGCGTCGGCCTGTTGCTCGCCCTGCGCCCAGCCTTCATCAAGATACTGCGACCAGATTTTCGTTTCATCGTCATCCTGCGGCAACAATCGATCGTCAGGCTCACGCGGCGTATCGAGCGGGAGCACAAGATAGTCGCGCCAGGTCGGCAGAATGGCGACCAGTCGACCGGGCTCCTCGATGCGGTAGTATTCGTCGGCGGCAACACTCTTGCGGCCGTTGTCGGTGACGTTGATCGCCGCCGTGGCGCGGGTGATCACCGGCGGCAACACGTAGCCTGTTTCCCGCGGCGCCTTGAATGCGACCCGGTTGAAATTGAAGGTTTCCGAGAGCTTGACCGATTCACGCTCTAGATCGTTCATGATCTCCCAACTGCGCCGCTCAAATCCTGCTTGCGCACCATAGGCAAGTGCAGCGTCCCGGAGGACCGAATAGCGCTGCTCCTCAACCTCGGTCCCGCCAGGCTTTCCGCGTTTGGCCCGGGAAGCAAACTGCTTGTAGGACAAAGGCGCATATCGCGGACTGGTGAGGTCATCAGGGCCACCGAGCTGCGGGACAGGCGGCGGTTGCGGTGTTTCGTCCTTCATGGTTGCGCATGAAGACAAAAACGCGGCCATCAGAATGCCTGTCAGCGCCATGGCACGATTGCGACGGTGAGAAAGGGGCTGGCTCACGGCTTGAGATCCTCCCGATGCGGGATCGGGCTTTGCTCAGGGCGAGCGTAATAGATCGTCATGTGTCTGGCACCCTGATCGATCACAAGGCGCGCTCGCCCTTTCGCCTGCCCGTAGGCTTCCCGAAGCAGTCCCAAGGCCGTCAGATTGTAGAAATTGGTCGAGATCAAAATCGGAGCGCCGGACTTTTCCCCGGACACCGACACGCTGTAGTCCACTTCGTTGGCAACCCGCGTTGTCAGCTCATCCAACGTTCCCTGCCATTCGGCATCAACGATCTTCATGAGCGGGCCTTGGGCAATCTCCGGATTGCGCACCTCAACCGTATTCGTAGCGCGCGGCTCCAGGACATTTTGATAGAGCGCTGCGTCGTTCAACTCCCTTCGAACGAGATGGACTTGATTGTCGATGTAATTGATCGTAGGGGAATCCGACGGAACGTCTCTTGTGCTGGTACAGCCAGCGAGCACAGCCAGTGCCAGGCTGATCGCGATGCGCATGGGGAAACCTCTTGCGGTGCGGAAATTGCAGCGTATGACATCCGCAATTCACCACAACGGCCTCCTTGATGCAACATCAAAGGGAACAAAAGAGGCGGTTAGTCGCCGCTTTTGCCAATCCTGGGGCGCTCATCTCCCAATAGAATGATACTGCGACTTCTCCTGCTCAAGACGAATTTCGCGCCGCTGTGTCCGTTCAATCTCGACACACCTGTCATAGGCCGTACAGATCTGGTGGGCATCACGATAGATCCTCGATCTTGCTTCTGGAGAAAGCTCCGGCATTGCGCGTGCGATCATATCTTGCGCCGGCACACCGCTGCTGTCGCCAAAACGCGCGCTGATGTCATGAGCGACACCCCGCAGCTGGCCGATGGCTTCGCTGTCGTCGATCACGGCCCTTTCAAGTGCGCGACGTTCGTCAGAGCGCTCCGGCAGACTGGACGCTTTTGCCAGGGCGGACAGCACATCTTTGGCGGCCGTCGACAGCCCGTCGATCGGCGCGGCCATCTGGCTCCGCAGCTTCCTCTCAACCTCTTCAGCGCCTTTGATACTAACCTTGAGTGACCGGACAAAATCGCCGGCACTGCTGGTTGCAGGAAGCACGGCTGCAAGTGCCGTTTTCCGGTCCTCATCGGGCCGGCCGAGAAAGTTGGTCTTGCCACGCAACTCACCAAGAGACGCCGGGTTCTCACGCATTGATCTGAGAACCTGACTGGCGTCTCCGTCGCTCATCACCGCGGCAGACACCTTGTCGAGGATCGGGGCGGGATCGCGCCAGACCTTGCCCATGTTCTTGAGTGCGGATTGGCACAGCGACTTGGTGACGGCCGCCTGATTGGCCGGATCACGGGCAACGGCTTCGACCGAGGCGGGCCATTGCGTCACGGCCGGAATAAGCGGAACATCGGGAAGGCGATAACGTGCCCGTTCCTGTTCATAATCGGCCTCAAGGCCAGCATCGCGTCGCTCCGTGACCATGGCGGACGCAACATCAACGCGGCTCTTGTCGTCCGCGGCCAGCTGACCGACATGCACGAGCTGCCAGTTTGCCTTGATGAAGGTCTGCGCCGATGGCGGAAGATGTGCGACAAGCGATTGTAGCTTGTCCTCATCCGGATCGCGTCCAAGAGACCGGACTTCAACCGGAGAAACCAGCGCTGCGATCTGTTCATTGAACATGACAAGATCGGTTGCGGACGACATCTGCGTCAGCTCAGTTTCGGCAGCCCGGAACCAGCGCCCACGCTTGCCGCTGTAGCCTTTGGTGTTGCGGTCCACCTCCGAAAGCCGGGAAAGCGCCTGACTGACCGCCGGCGTCAATTCGGGAATCCTGATCTCCCTTTCGGCTTCAACAGGCCGCGCGCCGGCGGCAGGCGGGACATTCGGCGATACGTCAACGGCTTGCGGACGCGCAAGCGAAAGCCGTTCGGAAATTACCCTGAACCGTTCCGCAATATCCGAGAACCGTGACCGCATGGCATTGAGCGATCGACGCCAAAGATCGCGCAATTCGCCAATGTCCGGAAGATCGCGCCGACGCACAAATGCTTCGCGTTCGAGCTGATAGTCGGGCGTATGCTCATAGGCCAGCGTTGAATCCTTGAGCCGGTCTAGCGACAGCGTGTCTAGCAGATTCCTGGTTTCAGGAAAGTCATTCCGGCCGGCATAAAGCGCCACCGTTTCGCGATGGCGCGAAAGCGCGACATAGGAAAGCTGCGCATCCATCATCTGTGTGGCAAGCACATGCACCCGGTCGACAGTCGCCCCTTGAGACTTATGGATCGTGGTCGCGTAGCCATAATCAACGTTGTTGTAATGCTCATGGTTGACCGTAACGGCCCTGCCATTGTCGAGCCGAACATCAAGAATGCCGTCATTCGCCTTTTCCACGGTCGCCAGCATTCCGTTCTTGACGCCAAGGTCGCGATCATTTTCCAGGAACAACAGCCGGTCGCCAACGGCAAAAGCGCGCGGGCCACGCACCGCGTCAAACGTCACTTCGTTTTGAAGCCCCCCGTGCTCCTTGATGGTATGGCGTGCCAGCTCATTCAGACTGAACACTGCATCCTTGGTATGCGCCAGCATCAGCGTATCGGCGCCGGCACGCCAATCAGCTCCCCATGCACCAACCAATTCAGACATGGCATCATCACGATTGCCCTGGATATGAATGTGTCCGTTGTCGGCATAGGCTTGAAGCGCCGCGCGGCTGTCACCGCGACCGAATGCCAGGGAAGCGTCCCGCATCCATGTTTCGCTTTGACGGCGCACCTCGGTCAGTTCGACAAACCCGGTATTATCCGCAATGGCGCGAAACGCAGCGCCAGCCTGAATAGGCTGAAGTTGCCGCGCATCTCCGACAAGAATAAGCTTGGCCTGTGCCGCGTTCACCGCGTTCACCAACATCGCCATGTCGTTCGATGAGACCATTCCGGCCTCGTCCAGAACGAACACGTCGCCTTTCTGAAGGCGGCGTCTGTCTTGCTCCCATGACATGCGCCAGGACGCCAGCGTCCGGCTCTCGATACCCGCAGATTCAGACAAGCCCTCGGCCGCCTTGCCGGCAAGCGCACCGCCAACAACACGCCGCCCCTGCCCTTCGTAAACCTGCCGCACGACATCCATCACCGTGGATTTACCAGCACCGGCATAGCCGACCACCGTCGAAACGCCGCGATCGGACGTAACGGCGCGAACCACCATTGCCTGTTCGTCGGAAAGAGAAAATCCATGCGATTTCGAGAATTCCGCCAGCGCCTTCTCGACGCGCCGCGGCGGTGCACCGAACGATTGATCCGTCGCGCGCTGACGGACGCCATCGATCATCCGCGCTTCCATCTGCAGGACTTCTCGCGTGGTCATCTTCTCCCGCTCAAGAAGCTTGTTCGTGAACGGGTCGCGGATTTCCTGGGAAAGCGTCACAAGGTTTTCGAGCGCACCGACCCGGAGGAAAAGCCCGGAAAATTCTTCAGAGGTTGACGCATACCGGTGGATGAACTTCGCAACATCGCGCTCATCGAAGACGGATTTTTCCGCCGTGATCATTTTCAAAACAAGCGAAGGATCTTCCGCCAGCTTGCGGAAATTCTCATGCATGACCTGTTGGTGCTGCTGCACCATCTCGGTCTGAATGCCGCGCGCCTCCATGTCGTCAACGGCGGGACCGCGATGCGTCGTCGGCTCCAGCGGAATGTCCCGATCTTCAAAGCTGCGATGGTCGACCGTTGCGTCATAGCCATGCTCGACCAAATGACGATTGACCTCCTGTGACCACGCCGCGCGGATCTCGGGAAGCCGATCCTTCCATCCCGCGAAATGCTGATAGACGATTTCCCCTTTTTGGCCCTCCACCTTTGGCGGCCTTCGAACCGGTTCACCGTCACCATCAAGAATCGGAACCCGCTTTGGGCCAAAGCCTGTCTCGGTCAGCGGCCGCAACGAAACCATGATGTGAACATGCGGATTGCCTGTCGCATCATGATAGTTCCAGTCTGCGACCTGCCCGCGCGCCGCGAATTGATCCCGCACAAAGTCACGAACCAGAGCCTTGTTCTGCTCTACGGACAACTCAACGGGCAGCGCGACGACGAACTCATGCGCGAGTTGAGCGTCATCGCGCTTTTCACTGGTTTCGACACGATTCCAGAAATGCTCGGCAAACTGATGTGGCGAATATCGATCATGCCACGCATGTATCCACCGTGGGACGCCTTCCGGCAATGCGACTTCACTGTGGATACAGCCCTTCTTTCGGCTGTAGTCGGCAGTCTCGCCGGAGCGCGCAACGTTCATATGTGTCGCGTGGCGATATGCAGCGGCAACAACTGCACTCTGCCCTTTGCCACGAGATATCTGATGAGCGCGCAAGTGATAGATCGCCATGACACGCGACTACCATCTTACATTGTTGAAAACAATGTATAAGTGCGCATTTAACAAAACGATCGTTTTGTTCGCATGACGGAGTGCGGCATCGGCTCCGCCGATTCACCTTACATTGCATGGATCTATTTTCATGCATCATTGATGTTTACAAACATAGAACATCTCTGCAATCTTCTTACCGTTCAATGCCGAAAAGGAGAAAACACATGGCCCGCGCCAAATCCCCTTCCGCGATCCGTGACCAGATCAGAACTCTGCAAAAGCAGTTGCGCGAAGCTGAAGAAAAAGAAGCACTCAGGATTGGACAAATCGCCATGAAAGCAGGCGTCGAAACCCTTGATCTTTCGGAGAATGAACTTGAGGCGGCATTTGCCGAGATGGTTCATTCCTTTCGTTCCGGGCGGGAGAATGAGCAGCGACCTTCTGACGTTGCGCAGAACGCTTAGCAACCTGCAAAGCGAGTATAGAAAAATGCGCAAGCGCGAACGAAGCGAAGACACCCGCCACAAGA
>NZ_CFHTCS010000064.1:0-16015 GCF_984369615.1 Martelella sp.
GCTCTCGTCGCCGCGCCGGTAACGCGCGAATGTGACCCGCTCGCCCGACAGCGACGAGAACACCGCTGCTTCGCCGATGGGGGTAGCGGGGCGCGGGTCGAAGGAGCCGTCGGTCACAGTCGCGACCACCGGTTCCGGTCCCTTGGCGACAAGGCTGAGCGCCACGAGCTCGATCGCATTGCCATTGTGCTCGGCGCCGTAGACCGAACGATAGGTTTCGACAAAGGCGGAGCGCATCTTTTCCAGCGCCTCCTGCGTTTCGACGGGACCGTCGAGGCCGATCCTGAGCGCATGCCCCTGGCCTTCGTAGCGCAGTTCGGCGGCGATCGCGATATCCGGCTCGAACCCTTTGGCCAGCGCCGGCTTCACGACCCCGTTGGCCTCGTCCGCCATCTCCGACTGCAGCCGCTTGAGACGGTCGAGGTCGATCCTGCCAAGCGGCGCCAGAACACTGCGCGCCACCTCATAGGCGATCGGCGCGCTCAGAAAGCCGACCGCCGAGCCGACGCCTGCAAAAGCGGGAATGACGATGCGCGAAATGCCGAGTTTTTCCGCAAGACGCGCGGCGTGAAGCGGCCCGGCGCCGCCGGAGGCCATAAGCGTGTAGGCCGAAACGTTCTTTCCCTGTTCGACGGCGTGGACGCGCGCCGCATTGGCCATTGCCTCCTCGCCGATTTCGGTGATGCCGGCCGCCGCCCACTCGCACGAACTCATGCCGAGCGGTCCCACGACCTTTTCCTCGATTGCCGAAACGGCCAGTTCCGGCCGGAGCGCCAGCCGCCCGCCGGCAAAGCCCTCCGGGGAAAGCTTGCCGAGAACGACATTGGCGTCAGTGATCGTGGGTTCCGTGCCGCCGAGACCGTAGGCGGCCGGCCCCGGCGCCGCTCCGGCGCTCTTCGGCCCGACGGCAAGCCTGCCGAGCGTGTCGCGCCGGGCGATCGAGCCGCCGCCGGCACCGATCTCGACAAGTTCGGTTGTCGGAATGCGCACCGGCAGACCGGACCCCTTGATATCACGCCAGGCGCGCGCCACCTCGAAACGGCGCGCGGTCGCCGGCCGCGCATTCTCCAGAAAGCAGATCTTCGCCGTGGTGCCGCCCATGTCGAAGGCCAGCATTCGGGAAACGCCGACCTCGCGGGCTACCCGCGCGCCGAGCGCGACGCCGCCGGCAGGCCCCGATTCGACCAGACGGATCGGCATGCGCGCGGCCTGATCGACCGTCGTCAGGCCACCGCCCGACAGCATCAGCAGAAATTCGCCGGAAAAGCCGCGCGCGCGCATCGCCGCGTCGAAACGGTTGAGATAGCGCGACATCAGCGGACGAACATAGGCATTGGCCGCCACGGTCGAAAACCGCTCATATTCACGGATTTCCGGGGAAACTTCGCTCGAAAGACAGATGGTTACGTTCTCGGGCAGGCGGTCCCGCAACCACCCAGCCACCTGCCGCTCATGCGCGTCATTGGCGGTGGCATGAAGAAAGCCGATGGCAACGGCCTCCACCCCGTTTTCGCGCAATCGCGCTGCGATCGCATCAATCTCGCCTTGCTGCGGAACGCGGATGGGATTGCCATAGGCATCCATGCGTTCGTCGACGGTCATCCGCAACTCGCGCGGCACCAGCGGCGCGGGCAATTCCAGATTGACGTCGTATTGCTCGAAGCGGCGCTCATAACCCATTTCGAGAATGTCGCGGAAACCACTGGTCGTAACCAGAGCCGTCTTCGCGCCGCGCCGTTCGATCAGCGCATTGGTCGCAAGCGTCGTGCCGTGAATGACGGCAGAGACGTCGGAAAAATCCACATTGTTTTCGCAAAGCAGCGCCAGGCTACCCTCAAGTGCGGCCTTTTCAGGCGCTTCGGGCGTCGTCAGGACCTTCAGAGAGGAGAGGCCCTCGCCCTCCAACACGATATCCGTGAACGTTCCGCCAATATCAATTGCTAGTCTAAACATAAAATCATTATGTTCGTACTTTTTAGCAAGCGTCAAGAGGAGAAGGGCGGGAGCGCCAGCGGTCGAGTCATACCAAGAAAAAAAGGGCGCGACCATGCTTGAAACCGGCTTTTTCCCGGCCAGCGTCTCATCAAATAGTAGGGCGGCGGTCCTGCCGGTCCGCCGCCCTAGCGCATCGTGCTTTCCGAAAATCGGAATCGATTTTCGGAAAGCACGATGCGTAGATAAAATAGGTTAGAGCGCCGTGCGTCCGAATGGACGCACGGCGCTCTAATGCGCAAGACTGCGCGTTGCCCTATCGCGGTTCGCTGTGGAGCCCCTTGAGAATGGCAAAACAGGCGAGCAGCAGCACGATGGTGAACGGGAAGCCCGTCGACACCGCCATTGCCTGAAGCGCCGTCAGTCCGCCGCCGAGCAGAAGCGCGATCGCGACCAGGCCCTCGAAGCTTGCCCAGAACACGCGCTGCGGCACCGGCGCATCGACCTTGCCGCCGGCGGTGATGGTGTCGATCACGATCGAGCCCGAGTCCGACGATGTCACGAAGAAGACAATGACAAGGATGATGCCGATGATCGAGGTGATCGTCGCCAGCGGCAGCGCCTCCAGCATGACGAACAGCTTCAGGTCGAGGGGCGCGTTGCCGAGCGCCTCGTAATTGTTGACGATGATCTCGCGGATCGCGGTATCGCCGAACACCGTCATCCACACGATCGAGACGACCGACGGAATGATCAGCACGCAGGTGATGAACTCACGCACCGTGCGGCCGCGCGAAACGCGGGCGATGAACATGCCGACGAAGGGCGACCAGGAAATCCACCATGCCCAGTAGAACGACGTCCAGCCATCCAGGAAGTTCTTGTCGGTTCGCCCGAACGGATTGGCAAGTTCCGGCAGGTAGCGCGCATAGTCGACGAAGTTCGAGAAAAGTCCGCCGAGAATGGCCAGCGTCGGGCCAACGATGATGACAAAGAACAGCAGAATGCCGGCGAGCGCCATGTTGATCATCGACAGCCTCTGCACCCCGGCATCCATGCCGGCAACGACGGAGCCGAGCGCAATGCCGGTGATCGCGAGGATCAGCAGCACCTTGGAGAGGTCGTCCACGGGAAGGCCGAAAATGTGGTTAAGACCCGCATTCGCCTGTTCTGCGCCGATGCCGAGCGAGGTGGCAAGGCCGAACAACGTGGCAAGCACGGCGAGCACGTCGATGATATGGCCCGTCCAGCCCCAGACCCGGTCGCCGAAAATCGGGTAGAACACCGAGCGCATGGCGAGCGGAAGACCCTTGTTATAGGAAAACAGCGCCAGGGCCAGCGCGACGATCGCGTAGATCGCCCAGGGGTGGAGCGCCCAGTGGAAAATGGTCGAGGCCATTGCCAGGCTCTTTGCTTCGGCCGGGTTGCCGGGCGCGCCGCCGAGCGGCGCCCAGCTGTCGGCGGTGCCGGCATTTTCGGCGACCGAAGCCGTGTAGTGGGAGATCGGCTCGGACACGCCGTAGAACATCAGGCCGATGCCCATGCCAGCGGCAAACAGCATCGCGAACCAGCCGGTGTAGGAATAGTCCGGCGTTGCCTCCGCACCGCCGAGGCGAATCTTGCCATAGGGCGAGAAGATCAGGAAAATGCCGAGCAGAACGAAGATGTTGCCGGCGATCAGGAAGAACCAGTCGAAAGTCGACGTCAGCCAGTCCCGCATGCCGTTGAAAATGGTCGCGGCCTCTTCCTGAAAGGCCAGCGTCGCCAGCACGAAGGCAACAACGGCGAGACCGGAGATCAGAAAGACCGGATTATGGATGTCCAGCCCGAAGGGACCGATGTTCGTCGTGATATTATCCTGGCCGATCTCGTAATCGGTATCGATAATCTCCGTTTCGCCCTCGGGCTCGGGTATCCCCGTGTCGGTCATAAAAAATCTCCTTGTTTTGCAATCGTTTCGCGCCTAACCGGATCAATCCGGGCAGTCGCGGCGTCAGCCGCGAACCAGGAATACCGATGCGTCGGTATGGGTGGCGAGCTGGCCGCCGTGCGAATGCATGAAGTGATCCGCGAGATTGGGCACGTGGGTGGCCATGATCACCAGATCGCAACCGCTGTCGTCCACCGCGCGGGCAAGCGACCGGTTGAGATCAACCGCAGGGTCGTGCGCGATGACGGTACGGCTATCGGTTGAAATGCCGTAACGGGCGGATTGTTCCCCGGCAAAAGCCTTGAGCTTTGCCTCGAATTCCCTGGGATTGTGGCCGAGCGCGCCGGGCGCCGAAGAGGTCACGCCGACATAAGTGACGGGCGCGCCATAGAGTTTCGCGATTTCGGCCGTCGTGTTGAGCGCGCGCGTCAGCTTGTCGGCATGCGCAAGGTCGACGGGCACCATGATTTTCTTGAACATGTTGAACTACGGTCCTTCACCGTTTGCGGGCTTGCCGACCCGCATCTTTCCTTCCTCTTCTGCCGCGCCTTCGGTGGCGGGCCGGCACGGCTCGACAAAGCCGGACACGAAAATGCCATATTTCGCCTAACATCGCCAAAACCGCCATGCAAATCAACCCTGTCCCCGCCCCAGCGGGCCGTCGCAAGCGCTCGGCGTCAGGGCCAGACAGGCTCCAGCGCCGCCAGGACAGGGCGTTGCGCCCGGCTGGAAGGCCCGGAGAACGTCCGCGAAACCGAGAGCGAAGACAGCATCAAAAAAGCCCCACCGCTTCGTGCGATGAGGCTTCTTGGCATCGGCAGGGAGGCGAGGCTCAAGCCTCTTCGAGCTGCGGCAGGATCTGCAACTCGTAGAGACGGCGATAAGGGCCGTCATGGCCGAGCAGGTCGCGCTGGGGACCTTGTTCGAGGATTTTGCCGTTCTCGAGCACGACGATATTGTCAGCCGAGGTGATGGTCGCCAGACGGTGGGCGATCACGATCGTCGTGCGGTTCTTCGTCAGCCGCGCGAGCGCGTCCTGAACGAGGGATTCGGCATAGGAATCAAGCGCGCTGGTGGCCTCATCGAGGATCAGGATATCGGCGTTGCGCAACATGGCGCGGGCAATTGCCAGGCGCTGCTTCTGTCCGCCGGAAAGATTGCCGCCGTTCTCGCCGACGAACGAATCATAGCCATTGCCCATGTTCATGATGAAGTCATGCGCATGCGCAGCCTTGGCCGCCTCGATGATTTCCTCTTCCGTGGCGCCCTGTCGTCCGAGCGCCAGGTTTTCCCGCACCGTGCCGTTGAACAGGAACGTATCCTGGCCGACATAGGACATGTGGGCGCGCAGCGATTCGAACGAAACCTGCCTGAGATCGAGGCCGTTGACCGTGATTGTTCCTTCATCCGGATCGAACATGCGCATCACGAGATTGATGATCGTCGACTTGCCGCCGCCGGACGCGCCCACCAGAGCCGTGGTCTTGCCCGCGGGAAAGACCAGATTCAGGTTCTTGAACAGCGGTTTGTTGGCGTCGTAGGAGAAACCAACATCGTCGAAAACGATCTCGCCGCCGCCGGGCGGCACCGGCTGTGCGTTCTCAGCCTCCGTCAGCATGATTGGATGATCCTTGATCTCGTACATCATCCTGACGCCGACCATGGCGGTCTCGAGGTTGACGCGCATGCGCGCCAGACGTTTTGCCGGCTCATAGGCCAGGAGAAGCGCGGTGATGAAGGACATCAGCTCGCCCGGTGTCTGGTCGCCGCCGACGACCCAGAGACCGCTCAGCGCGATAACGCCGGCAATGGCCAGCCCCGAAAGGGTTTCCATGATCGGGCTCGTGGCGGCGGACAGCCTGGCGATGCTGTTGGCGCGATGCTCCACCTGCGTGACCTGCCGGTCCATGCGCGTGCGCATGTGCTCTTCCAGACCGAATGCCTTGATGATGCGCACCCCGGTGGAGGCCTCCTGCACGCTTTCGATGATTTTCGTGAAAGCGGTCAGTTCCTGCCGCATGATGTCGCGGACCTTGTTGGTCAGATAGCGCACGCCGATAAAGGCTGCCGGCCCCAGAATGAAGGAGACCAGAGACAGGATCGGCTGCTGGATGAACATCACGATCACCAGCCCGACCAGCGAGAACAGGTCGCGGATCGCCGAGGTCAAAATCAGGTCCATCGCCGTGCGGGCCGCCTGGGCATTGTTGGTCAGGCGCATCACGAGATCGGACGACGGGAACCGGATGAAGAAGTTGAGGTCCTGCTGCAGGATCCGGCTGAAGATGCTGCTCTGTGTCCTGGCGATGATGTTGTTGCCGGCCTTGCTCAGGATCACGATCTGGAAATAGGTCGCGATGCCCTTGATGATGAAGATCATCGCCACGCCCCCGGCCAGCATGAACATGCGGTTCATGTTCTGCGAGACCACGGTCTCGTTGACGATGTCCTTCATGATCCAGGCACTGAGGGACGTCATGCCGGCAACGATCAGCATCGCGACGGTTGCGAGCGCATACCAGGGCGCCTGGGCGCGCAGGTTTTCCGACAAAAGACGGTAGAGCAGGCTGCGGTTCGCTCTTGGAAGGAACCGCGCCGCCAGCGCGTTGAGCAAACCGGCAAAGGGCTTGGATAGCTGCATGGGGATCCGCATTTCCATATAGGTTCGTGGCCTCCGTTCTTCGAAGGGACGGCGCTTGTCTCAGCGTCGCGGTCCCTGATCGGCCTCGGCGCGAGAGCAATAGGGCAAACGGCCCGCAAGAGCAAGCCTTCGTTTGTCCGCCCTGTTGCCGCCGTGACCCGGTCATGGCGAAGGCAGCCTCTCTCAACCGCGCAGATAGCTCACGTCTGCCGTGCCGCCTTGCGGAAGATGCGACTGCCGCCTGCGGCGTACGGTAATCGTCTTCGCCACGCCGGGCAGCAGCGTGAAGCAATTGTCCGAGTAGACGTCGTCGCCGCCGTGGTCATAGGTCACGTAGAGGGCCGGCCGGTCGCTGGTCAGCGTGATGCGGCGCGTACCGTCGCCAAGCATCTCGACCGCTGTCGCGATCTCGGGCTCGGCAAAGCGATAGGCCTTGGGCCTTTGCGGCAGATACTCGTTCGCGCCGAGAACATTGCCTGCCGCATCCTGCCAGTCGAAGGCGAGGAAGGCGCCGTCTTCCAGCGTCTCCTCGTGAATGCGCGCAACCTCGACAACGCTCCGGGCCTTTGCCCTCACCGGATAGACGCCAGTTTCCGTCACTTTGCCGGACGCCGCGTTGACGCTTGAAAGCCGCACGGTGATCGGAACGTCTACCATCGTGTCGGAAACCGCGAGCAGCGTGATCGCCCCGGTCTCGGCATCAGGTTGTGCCGTCACCAGAAGATCGGCGAAGAAACGGCGGGCGAGATACTGCGTCGCCTTCCAGCCGCCGCCATATTCGAGACTCGACCAGCTTGCCACCGGCCAGGTATCGTTCAACTGCCAGAACAGCGTGCCCATCGTGCGCGGCCGGTTGGAACGCCAGAACTCGATTGCCGTCTTCAGCGCCAGCCCCTGGCTTAGCTGGCTGAGATAAACCATATCCTCGAAACTGTCGGGAAAGCGAAAGTAGCGGGCGATGGTTTCAACGATCCGGCTGTTGCCGCCCTCATTGCGCTGGTGAACGTCCATGACCGCCGAGGAGACGTTGCGGTCGAGCGCCTCGGTGAAGCTTTCGATCACGCGCATGGAAGGGAAGGACTGGAAGCCGAATTCCGAGCAGAAGCGCGGGCGAACGCTGCGGTAATGCTCGAAATCCTTGGCCGAATGCCAGACATCCCAGAAATGCATGTCGCCGGAAGTATCCACATGCCAGCCGTCGCCGAAATCAAGACGGCCGACCGAGGGCGAAGAGGGCCGGAAGGGCAGGCCGAGGTCCTCGTCTTCCACCGCTTCTTCCAGAACGTGATTCAGCCGGTCGTATATCGCCAGGTAGCGGTCGCGGTTTTCAAGGCTCTCCCTGTACCAGGTCAGCGCGCCGACAAGCTCGTTGTCGCCGCACCACAACGCCATTGCCGCAAAGCGGGAAAGCCGGCGCAGCTGCTGGCGCGCCTCCTTGCGCACGAGTTCGAGAAACGGACGCTCGTGGGCGGGATAGAGATTGCAGGCGAACATGAAGTCGTGCCAGATCATCAGGCCGAGTTCGTCGCACAGTTCATAGAACCAGTCGGCCTCATACTGGCCGCCGCCCCAGATGCGGATCATGTTCATATTGGCTTCGACCGCCGAGACCAGCAGGTCGCGCACCTGTTCCTTCGAGGCGCGTTCGGGCAGCGCGTCGCCCGGGATCCAGTTCGCGCCCTTCATGAAGATCTCGCGGCCGTTGACCCTGAAGGCAAAGCGGTTGCCGATCGCGTCGGCGTCGGTCAGAAGCTCGACATCGCGAAGGCCGATGCGGAATTCCCGTTTCTGTCCGCCGAGCGAAACGGCAAGGTCGTAAAAGGCCTGCTCCCCCTGGCCCGCCGGCCACCACAGACGCGGATGGTCCACCTTCACGGTGACGCGGACGCGGTTTTCGCCCGGATAGGCGCGAAGCGTGGCCCTCTCCTCATGGCCGTCGATCGCGACCGCCGCCTCTTCCACCGCCGGAGCGAAGGCAAAGGCGTGCAGCGTCACGTCCAGCTCGACCGCGCCTTCCGTGTGGCGCTGGCGGATGGCGACGTCATCCAGGCGCAGGTCGCCGGTGCGGACCAGCGTGATATCGCCGTAAAACCCGAGCGGGCAGAGCGCGATTCCCCAGTCCCAGCCGCCATGGCACTGCGCCTTGCGCAGGAAATTGAGATGGCCGATGCGGCTGTTGGCCGTATACGGCATCGGAAACTCGGACTGCCGCGCCCGCTTTTCAGCCTCCAGCGAATTGGAGTGAAACACGACCTCGATCACGTTCTCTCCCTCATTGAGAAGAGTGGTCACGTCGAAATCATAGCGCAGGAACTGGCTCTCGCAGCGACCGGCGCGCCTGCCATTGACGAAAACCTCGGCCAGGCAGTCCACGCTGTCGAAGCGGAGGGTAAAATAACCGTCTTGCAGATGTTCGAGATCGAAAGACCGCCGCGCGGTCCAGACCGAGCGATGGACCCAATCCGTCCTCGTCTCGTTGTCGCGCCAGTAGGGATCCTCTATCTTGCCCGCGGCAAGCAGGGCGGAGTGGATGTCGCCCGGAACCGCAAGCGGGACGGCGATTTCCGCCTCTTCACATGTTGCCGTCCAGCCGTCATTGAGGTTCAGTCTCGCTGCTTCTGTCATGATGCTCCGTCCCGTTTCCTGCCGCTCGGTCTGCGCTTCTCGGCGATGACGGCTCTTCTTTTAATCCATTTAAAGGTTTGCGCGAACCGGCATTTCACTGCGATTGCCGAAATTTTAACCGGCCGGGCGCGTCCTTTGACAATAGTGGTTTGACGCAGGCCGCGCGGCGATGCACTCTCGTCGGCATTCTTCACGTGCAAGCGCCATCATGAAAAAAAAGTCCCTGTTCATCGCCCTCCTCGTCATCGCCTCGGTCTTTGCCGCAACGCGTCCCGCCTCCGCCGAGACGGTCAATGTCGCCGTAGCCGCCAATTTCACGGCGGCGGCCGAGGAGATTGCCGCCCTCTTTGCCGCGGAGACCGGGCATGAGGCGGTTCTCAGCTTCGGCTCAACCGGCAGGCTCTACGCCCAGATCCTGCACGGCGCGCCGTTTTCCGTCCTTCTCGCCGCCGACCAGGAGCGACCGCGCCTTGCCGTCGAGGCCGGGCTTGCGCTTGCCGACAGCCGCTTCACCTATGCGCTGGGCGCGCTGGTGCTCTTCAGCGCCAAGGAAGACCTTTTCGAGGATGGCAGCATTCTGGAACGGCCCGCCGATTTCAACCGTGTCGCCGTCGCCAATCCGGCCTCCGCGCCCTATGGCGCTGCCGCCGTTGAAACGCTTGAAGCCCTGAAGCTCTACAACAGGCTGAAGGACCGGATCGTGCAGGGCGAGAACATCACCCAGGCCTTTCAATTCGTGGCAACCGGCAACGCCGATATCGGCTTCGTCGCTCTCTCCCAGGTTGCCGGACGTGGAGGTGGATCGCGCTGGCGGGTGCCGCAGGATCTCTACAAGCCGATCGCCCAGGATGCCGTGCTTCTGAAATCCGGCGCGGATAATCCGGCGGCGGTTTCGTTCATGGCGTTTCTGAAAAGCGACGCCGCACACAAAATAGTCCAGAACCACGGCTACCAGATCGCCCCGTGATTCCCGAGGTTACCGGCAGAGCAAGGAGGAGAGATGGGGGAAGCCGTATTTCTGACGCTGAAACTGGCGGCCGTCACCACGTTCTTCCTCATGCTCTTCGGCGTGCCGCTCGCCTGGTGGCTGGCGCGGTCGCAGCGATGGTGGAAGGAAGTGGTCGGCACGATCGTGGCGCTGCCGCTGGTGCTGCCGCCGACGGTGCTCGGCTTCTACCTCCTGATCGCGCTTGCCCCCCAGAGCCCGCTTGGCGAGGCGATCAAGGCGGTAACGGGTTTCTCCCTGCCCTTTACCTTCGCCGGGCTGGTGGTTGGCTCGGTAATCTATTCCCTGCCCTTTGCCGTGCAGCCGGTGCGCAACGCCTTCGAGGCAATCGGCAATGATCCGCTGGAGGCGGCGGCGACGCTCAGGGCCGGACCGTTCGACCGGTTCTTCAGCGTCGCGCTCCCCCTGGCGCGCCCCGGCCTTTTGACCGGCGCGATCCTGGGCTTTGCCCACACCGTCGGCGAGTTCGGCGTCGTGCTGATGATCGGCGGCAATATTCCCGGTGAAACGAAGGTTCTTTCCGTCGCGATCTATGACTATGTCGAGACGTTGCAGTGGCAGAAGGCTCATATCCTTGCCTTCGGCATGGTGGCCTTCTCCTTTGCCGTCATCCTGTCGACCATGCTGATCGAGCGTCATGTCCGGAGGCGGTTTCCATGAGTGATGTCATGCTTGAGGCCCGTTTCGCCGGAATGCTCGGCGCATTTTCGCTGGATGCGGCGTTCGATTTCCCGCAAAACGGAGTGACCGCGCTTTTCGGTCCCTCGGGCTGCGGCAAGACGACGCTTCTGCGGTGCTTTGCCGGCCTTGAACACCTCAAGGACGGCGCGTTCTCGATCGACGGAGAGGTCTGGCAGGACGGAAGACGCTTCCGGCCCGCCCACCGGCGCGCCGTCGGCTACGTCTTCCAGCATGCCAATCTTTTCCAGCATCTGACGGTGAGGGACAATCTGCGTTTCGCCATGAAACGGGCCAGAGGCGAAAGCGCCGGCCGTTTCGACGAACTGACATCCCTTCTCGGCCTCGAAGACCTTCTCGAACGCACACCGGGCCGGCTTTCCGGCGGCGAGCGCCAGCGCGTCGGCATCGCCCGGGCGCTGCTGTCCGCCCCGCGCCTGCTCTTGATGGACGAACCGATGTCGGCGCTCGATCTGCAGGCGCGCCAGGACATTTTCCCTTATCTGGAAAACCTCCGCCACACGCTCTCCATTCCCGTGCTTTACGTCACCCACGCGCCGGAGGAAGTGGCCCGCTTCACCGATCATCTCGTGGTCATGCGCGAGGGACGGGTCATTGGCGCGGGGCCGACGCCGGAGACGCTTGCGCGGCTCGACCTTCCAATCGCCCACGAGCGCCGGGCCGGCATCGCCGTCGACGCCACGATCGCCGATATCGACCTGAAATGGCATCTGGCGCTCGCCAAGTTCGACGGCGGCGCGCTGTGGGTCAGCGACACCGGAAAGGCGGTGGGCGAGCGCGTGCGGCTGATGATCCATGCCCGCGACGTCTCGATCGCGCTTGTCGAAAATCCCAAGGTCTCGATCGTCAACCGCATTCCGGCGACGATCCGCCAGATCCGTCGCAGCGAGGACCCCTCGGTACAGTTGATCGCGCTTGAAATCGGCAACACGATCATCATGGCCCGCGTGACGGCGCGCTCGACCTATCTGCTCGACCTGAAACCGGGGAGAAAGGTGTTCGCCCAGATCAAATCCGTGGCGATC
Organism: Martelella sp.; assembly: GCF_984369615.1. Classification (NCBI taxonomy): domain Bacteria; kingdom Pseudomonadati; phylum Pseudomonadota; class Alphaproteobacteria; order Hyphomicrobiales; family Aurantimonadaceae; genus Martelella; species Martelella sp. The sequence goes on from NZ_CFHTCS010000064.1 coordinate 11,859, forward strand.
ATCAGCTAGAGCGCCGTGCGTCCATTCGGACGCACAAAGGACACTCTAACCTCTTGAATCTACGCATCGACGTTTCACCGAAACATCTTTTCGCTCCCTCTATCTGTTTCGCCGCATTTTCGTGGAAGCCGGTTGAGGCCAGCCGACCGGGGCATGCTTGCAATCGCGCCAGGCGGTTCTCCGCCGGAAAACCGCTCTTTCAAGGGACCGGCGGCACCCAGGCACTTTCGGACGCCGCCCGTTCGCAGAAGGCGGCAGCGCTCTTGCGGGCCTCCTCCGCGACGGCTCTGAGAATATTCTGGCCGACGGCGGTCTGGTAGCTCGCAACGATCGGCATCGGCGGAAACGGTTTTGCAACGTTCACACGGCAAAGCAGCCGATTTTCAAGTTCGCGCGCGATCGCGACGGAGGGAATGGCGGCGACGCCGAATCCGCCGATCAGGAGATTGATCATGGCAAACAAAGAGTTGGAGCTGGTAAGCTTGGAGGCCAGAACCCGCTCGTCCTGAAAATAGGGCGCCACATAGGCATAGGGCGGCGTGCCCTTGGGAAAGGTGATGATCGGCATGTTTGACAATTCGTCGACGCTGTAGGTGGTCTTCTCGTCGATCACCGCAGGCGCTGCCGCCCAGACCATCTCGTAATAGCAGATGATGAAGGAGCGGAAATTATCGCCGATCGCCGGCTCGATGCCGAAGATCAGGTCGAATTCGCCGCGCGAAAGGCCGGCGACGAGATCGCGCGTACCCTCGATGGTGAGCTCAACCCTGAGATTGGGCATGGCCTGGCTGAGCGCCTCGATGAAATCCGGCATCCAGGTGGCGACCACGGAATCGATCGCGCCGATGCGCACGATATAGGCTGCATCGCTGCCGCCTTCCTTCAGGTCGGATCTGAGGGCATTGAGCTTTTCGAGGACATCCTGAAACACGATCAGCGCCTCTTCGCCCGCCGGCGTCAGGCGAAACTCGCGGTCGCCGCGCTCCACCAGCCGGCAGGCATATTCGCGCTCCAGAATGGCGAGACGCGAGGAAATGGCCGGCTGCGTCGTGTTCATCTCCTGCGCCGTCCGGCCGAAATGCCGGTTGCGTGCCAGGGCAACGAAGGTGGCCATGTCGATGATGCGCATGGGCATCTATTACCAGCCTCCCTTGCCGCAGACAATCAGGCTCAGTCGAGCGCCGTCATCACATGGCGGACCTGAGTATAGTCGAGGAGCGACTGCATGGAGAGATCCGAGCCATAGCCGGAATTCTTCATGCCCCCATGGGGCATCTCGGTTGCGAAGACGCCGTGGGTGTTGATCCAGGTGACGCCGTATTCGAGCGCGCCGGCAATGCGAGCCGCACGTGCGCTGTCCTTCGACCAGACGGAGGAGGCGAGGCCGTATTCGGACGCGTTGGCGATGGCGAGCGCTTCCTTGTCGTCGGCGACGCTTGTGAGCGAAATCACCGGGCCGAAGACCTCCTTCTGCACGATCTCTGCTTCGGCGGGCGCTTCCACCAGAGTCGGCTCAAAGAAATAGCCGTCGCCTTCCGGCGCCTTGCCGCCGGCAAGCACGGTGCCGCCCTCGGCTTTCGCGCGCTCGACGAAACCAGCGATGCGGTCGCGGTGGCGGGCGGTGATGACGGGGCCGAACTCGACATCATCCCGCTCCGGAGCGCCGAAGGAAAGTTCGCCGATCATGGCGACGAGGCGCTCTTTCAGTTCATCGGCGCGCGCGTGGCTGACGAGGATACGGCAGGCGGCGGTGCAGTCCTGCCCGGCATTGTAGAAGCTGGCCTCGCGCAGCGTCGCGACGAGCCTTTCCAGATCGGCATCGTCGGCGACGATCACCGGCGCCTTGCCGCCCAATTCCAGATGGGTGCGCTTGATCATGGGGCCGGCTGCCGCCTGGAGCACGGCGCGGCCGGTGCGGACATCCCCCGTCAGGGAAATCATCCGCACCCGATCGTGCGAGATCAGCTTCTGGCCGACGTCGAGGCCGTTGCCGAGCACGACATTGATGACGCCCGGCGGCAGGAGATCGCCGATGATTTCGGCAAGCTTCAGCAGGCTGAGCGGGGTATGCTCGGATGGCTTGATCACCACCGTATTGCCGGCGGCAACAGCGGGCGCGATCTTCCACGCCGCCATCAACAGCGGGTAGTTCCACGGCGCGATCTGGGCGATGACGCCGATCGGATCGCGCCGAATCATGCTCATCATCGAGGACGAGCGGTAGTGACCGGCGGCCGATGCCGGCATATTGCGGATCGCGGACGCAAAGAAACGGAAGACGTCGGCGACATTGGCCAGTTCGCCCGCGACGACGAAGCGCAGCGGCTTGCCGGCATTGAGGGATTCGATGGACGCGAGGTCGCCATTGCCTTCCACCTTGTCGGCGATGGCGTTGAGGGCTTTCGCCCGTTCCCTCGGCGTCGTCAGCGCAAAGCCGTGCCGGGCGGCGTCTGCCGCCTCTACCGCGCGGTTGATCTGCTCTTCGCTTGCCGAAGCGACGCCGGCAAGCTTCCGGCCCGTTGCGGGCTCGAAGGCCGTCTCAAGGTTGCCCTCGCCCGCTTCGAACCGGCCGTTGATGAAAAGTCGCGTTTCGAAATCCGACATGGGGATCTTCCTTCGGTTGGGATCAGGTGTTCCGGCGATCAAGAACGCGGATGCGGTCGGGCGCTATGGAAAGCATCACGTCTTCGCCCGGTTTCAGCACGATCTCGTTTGCCGTCAGCATGCGGATGGTCTGGCCGGCAAGCGAAAGGACATAGCGGTTGCGCCCGCCGAGATAGACGCGGGTCCTGACCCTGGCCTTCAGACCCCCACCATCGGCAGCCACGCCGAGATCCTCCTGCCGGAGCGCGACCGAGACCGGGCCGTCCGGCCTGTCGGAAGCCGGCAGCGCAAGCCGTTGCCCATCTTCCAGAACCGCATACCCCGCCTCGACCGTGGCCGGCAGAATATTGGCCGAACCGATGAAGCCGGAGACGAATTCGGTGGCGGGCTCGGCATAGATCGCCTCCGGCGCCCCTTCCTGTTCCACCTTTCCGGCATTCAGCAACACGACCCGGTCGGAGAGGCTCAAGGCCTCCTCCTGGTCGTGGGTGACGAACAGCGTCGTCAGGCCGAGGCGGCGGTGGATCTCGATCAGTTCCACCTGCATGTCCTCGCGCAGACGCGCGTCGAGATTGGAAAGCGGCTCGTCGAGCAGCAGCACTTTCGGGTTCGAGACGATGGCGCGGGCAAGGGCCACGCGCTGCTGCTGGCCGCCGGAAAGCTGGCGCGGGAAACGGTCGGAAAGATGCGGCAACTGCACGGTCTCAAGCGCGTCCTTCACCCGCTGGTCTTGCTCGGCGCGCGTGCCGATGCGGCGCATGCGCAGGGGAAAACGGACGTTTTCATAGACGTTGAGATGCGGCAGCAGCGCGTAGGACTGGAACATCATCGCGATGTCCCGGCGCTCCGGCGGCAGGTTGGTGACGTCCTGATGGTCGATGACCACGCGCCCGGCAGACGCCGCTTCCAACCCGGCGACGGTGCGCAACAGCGTGGTCTTGCCGCAGCCCGAAGCGCCCAGGAGGCTGACGAATTCGCCGGAGGAGAGCTGGAGGTCAATGCCGTGAAGCACTTCCACATGGCCATAGGATTTTCTGATCCGGTCGAGATGAATGTCTGACATGATTTTATTCCTATGCGCTCGCGAACTTGCCGATTCCGAGAACGCGGTCGATCACGAGAATGAGCAGAACGGTAAGCGCGATCATGATCGTGGAGACCGCGGCGACGGAAGGGTCGGGACTGAACTCGAGCTGGCCGTAGATCTGTACCGGCAGCGTGGTCAGGTCCGGCGTTCTGAGGAAGAGCGACAGCACCGCCTCGTCGAAGGATATGTTGAAGGCGAAGAAGGCCCCTGCGGCAAGGCCTGGCCGGCATTGCGGCAGCACCACGAAGAAGAGCCGCTGGATGCGCCCGGCCCCCATGGTGCGCGCCGCCTCCTCGATGAAGGGATCGGATTCGGTCAGCACGGCAAGCGTGGTGCGCACCACATAGGGCAACGTGATCGCCGTATGGCCGATCCAGAGCGTGACGAAGGAGACTCGGCCGAAGGCGGCGCTCCAGAACATCAACAGGCCGATGGCATAGATGATCGTCGGCAGGATCAGCGGCGA
>NZ_CFHTCS010000065.1:0-15788 GCF_984369615.1 Martelella sp.
ACGAGATCCATCGCCCCGCCCATGCCCTTGACCATCTTGCCCGGGATCATCCAGTTGGCGAGATCGCCGTTTTCGGCCACCTGCATGGCGCCGAGGATCGACAGGTCTATATGACCGCCGCGGATCATGGCGAAGCTTTCCGATGAGGAGAAAAAGCTCGTCTGGGGCAGCGCGGTCACCGTCTGCTTGCCGGCATTGATCAGGTCGGCATCCTCTTCGCCTTCATACGGGAAGGGACCCATGCCCATCATGCCGTTCTCGCTCTGCAGGCGCACATCCATGTCGTCGGGAATGAAGTTGGCGACAAGCGTCGGAATGCCGATGCCGAGATTGACATAGAAGCCGTCTTCGAGCTCGCGGGCGGCGCGGGCCGCCATCTGGTCACGTGTCCAGGCCATGTCACGCCTCCTCCGAATTGCGTTCGCGCACCGTGCGTTTTTCGATGTGCTTCACCGGGTCCGGCACATGAACGATGCGGGAAACGAAGATGCCGGGCGTATGGATATGGTCGGGATCGATCTCGCCGGGGGCAACCAGATGCTCGACTTCGGCAACCGTCAGCCGGGCGGCGGTTGCCATGTCCGGATTGAAGTTGCGCGCGGTCTTGCGGTAGACGAGATTGCCTTCATGATCGCCCTTGTAGGCATGGACGAGGGCGACATCGGCGAAAAGGCCGGTCTCCATCACATAGTCCTCGCCGCCGAAGCTGCGAACCTCCTTGCCTTCGGCAATCATCGTGCCGACGCCGGTCTTGGTGAAGAAGGCCGGAATGCCCGCGCCGCCGGCGCGGATGCGTTCGGCCAGCGTGCCCTGCGGGTTGAATTCGAGTTCCAGCTCGCCGCCGAGATACTGTTCGGCGAAGAGTTTGTTCTCGCCCACATAGGACGAGATCATCTTCCGGATCTGACGCGTTTCCAGAAGCTTGCCGAGGCCGATGCCGTCGATGCCGGCATTGTTGGAGATCACCGTCAGGTCGCGCGCGCCCGACTGCAGGACTGCATCGATCAGCGCTTCGGGAATGCCGCACAGGCCGAAGCCGCCCGACATGATCACCATGCCGTCACGCAGATGACCGGCGAGCGCGTCTGCCGCCGATTGATAGACTTTCCGCATTTGCCTCCTCCCAGAGAAATTGCACTTTGTCAGATGCAGAATAAGGCTTGCGGCGGGGAAGGGCAGAGTCGTATTTATACGACATGAATACTGCTCAAACCGCCTTCACCCTGTCCGAGCTTCCGGTGCCGCTGGTCTTTGCCACGCATCGCGTGATCCGCGACTGCAACGCGGAATTCGCAGCGCTGTTCGGCTATGATCGCGCCACCCTCGTCAACAAGAGCTTCGCGCGCCTTTACCCGGCGATCGACGACTTCGTGCGCACCGGCGAGATGTGGCGGGACAATCTGCCGGGCGGCGCGGTCTATTACGACGAGCGCATCATGGCCGCGACCGACGGGCGCCGCTTCTGGTGCCGGGTCAGGGGGCGCTCGCACAATACGGACGATCCCTTCGCCGCCGCCGTCTATTGTTTCGAGCCGATCGCACGGCCGGTTTCGACGGCAAACAGGGGGCTGACCGGCCGCCAGCGCCAGATTCTGACGCTGGTTGCCCAGGGCAAGACCAATGCCGCGATCGCCGAGGAGCTGGGGCTTTCGCGCCGGACCATCGAGATGCACCGCCTGCGCATGACGCGGGCGCTTGGTCTTGCCAACACCGCCGAACTCATTGCCTGGTTCCTCAACAGCGCCGAGGGCAGCGCGGAGCAGGGGCGGTAAACCCGCGAACCGGCGGAGGCATGTCATGGACATGCGCGGCTGTGAGGCAGACCCTCGGCGCATGGCTGCGATGAGATATTGTCAATGTTCGTCGCTGCCGACCGGACTATACTGCGCGCAAGCACAATTCGCTTAAGGAGCAGACGTCATGACTTTCGGACGTATCCAGGACAAGGCCGCTCGCGCGCGCAATCCGTTTGTTCGTTTCGCCCACGGCATTCACGATTTCATCGAGACCTACCAGGACATTCAGCGCGAAGCCCGTCGGCGCTACCCTGACAGCTTCCGCTGAGGCGCCTCGCGGAGCGACCCCATAAGGAAGACGCGCGCGCCCTCCTCCAGAAATGATGTCGATCAAGGAAAGCCTCTCGTCGACATTCTATTCGGGCGATTGAGCGGCCCGTCAGTTGCGTTCTCGGCCGCGCCGGTGTCTCGCGACGGAGGAGGAAGCGATTGACAGAACATCTGCCATTTCAGGTCATGGGCAAGCCAATCGGTCCGCGCTGCAATCTCGATTGCACCTACTGCTACTATCTGGAAAAGGAAGAACTCTATCCGGACGTCAAGCGCTTCACCATGCCGGATGCGGTGCTTGAAACCTATATCCGCGACTATCTCGCCTCGCAGGCCGGCTTTCCCGCCCGGGAAATACGATTCAACTGGCAGGGCGGCGAACCGACCATGCTCGGCCTCGACTATTTCCGCCGCATCGTCGAGCTGCAGCAGAAACATCTGCCGCGCGGCAAGACGATCGCCAACACGATCCAGACCAACGGCACGCTGCTGGACGACGAATGGTGCGCTTTTCTGAAGGACAATGATTTCCTCGTCGGCGTCAGCATAGACGGCCCGCGCGAACTCCACGACCGTTTCCGCACCTACCGCAACGGCCGCCCGAGTCATGCTGCCGTGATGGCGGGGATCGAGCGGATGAAGGCGCACGACGTCGAATTCAACACGCTGACCGTCGTCAACCGCGAGAACGCCGCCTATCCGAAGGAAATCTATCAGTTCCTCAAGGATATCGGCTCCACCTATCTTCAGTTCATTCCGATTGTCGAGCGGACCGCCGACGGCCATTCTCTGGCGCCTGCGCCGCAGATCGACGAGGACGGCGTCGCCTATGATGTGACGGCCTGGAGCGTGCTGCCGCGGGCCTATGGCGATTTCCTCTGCGGCATCTTCGACGCATGGGTCAGCCGGGATGTCGGTCGCGTCTTCGTCCAGTTTTTCGACCTTCAGCTTGGCCTGTGGATGGGCGCTCCGGCGACGATGTGCTGGTTTGCCGAGACCTGCGGCCAGGGCCCGGCGCTTGAGCACAATGGCGACCTCTATGCCTGCGATCACTATGTGTATCCGGAGTGCCGGCTCGGCAATGTAATCGAAATCCCGATTGCCGAGATGATGGCCTCCGACGCGCAACGTCAGTTCGGGCTGGACAAGCGCGAAGCGCTGCCCGCCCAGTGCCGGAGCTGCGATCTCCGGTTCGCCTGCAATGGCGGCTGTCCGAAGCATCGTTTCCTGAAAACGAAGGATGGAGAACCCAGGCTCAACTATTACTGCCGGTCGATGGCCCGGTTCAACAGGCATGCAGGCCCCGCCATGAAGGTCATGGCCCACCTCGTGCGTTCGGGACGTCCGGCTTCGGATATCATGCAACTGCGAAGATCGGGGCGGCTTCCCGGTGTTTCGGCCGTTGCGGGGCGGCCGGGCCGCAACGACCGCTGCCCCTGCGGCAGCGGACTGAAATACAAGCAGTGCTGCGGCAGGCCCTGAGCGCGGCCTTAAGCCTTCGCGATTGTGGCGCGCCGGCGAAGGCCCGCCTCGATCGGCGCGTCGCGAAAACGAAGAACCCCCGACGGCAGGGCCATCGGGGGTTCTCGCATCAGTACCTACAGCATCGGCCCGAAAATCGGAATCGATTTTCGGAAAGCACGATGCGTAGATTCAATAGGTTAGAGCGTCCTTTGTGCATCCGAATGGATGCACAGCGCTCTAGCCGCGCGATCAGGCGCTCTGGCGGCGATCATTCTGGCGGTTGCGCTGGCGGCGCGGACGCGATTTCGCCGGGCTGTTGCGGTTGGCGCCTTCACGATGACCGCTCTCGCGGGCGTCGCCCGCGTGACGCTGGCCGCCGTTGCCGGAGGGCCGGGCGCGACGCGCCGGCTTGCCGGAACTGTTGCCGCGCCCGCCGCGGCCCTTCGCGGGACGGTCGGCATGGGCATGCGGCTCGCCGGAGGCGATCGCGATCTCGATGCCGGTCAGGCGCTGGATATCGCGCAGCAGGCCCGATTCCTCGGGTGTGCAGAAGGCGATCGCCTTGCCGTCATTGCCGGCGCGCGCGGTGCGGCCGATGCGGTGGACATAGGCGTCCGCCACTTCCGGCAGGTCGTAGTTATAGACATGGGTGACGCCGGGCACGTCGATGCCGCGGGCGGCCACATCGGTTGCCACCAGCACGTTGATCTCGCCGGTCTTGAAGGCTTTCAGCGCGCGCTCGCGCTGGCCCTGGCTCTTGTTGCCGTGGATCGAGGCCGTGGCAAAGCCGCGGCTGTCGAGGTGCTTCATCAGCTTTTCCGCGCCGTGCTTGGTGCGCAGGAAGACGATGGCGCGGCCTTCCGGATGGCTGGTCAGTTCCTGACGCAGGAGTTCGACCTTGTCGGCCTTGCCGGCAACGAAATGCACGGCCTGGTCCACCTTGTCGGCGGTCTTGCCGGGGGGCGAGACCTCGACGCGTTCCGGATTGGTGAGGAAGCGCTGCGAGAGATCGGCGATCGTTTTCGGCATGGTGGCCGAAAACAGCATGGTCTGGCGCGCGTCCGGCACCAGCGAGGCGATCTTCTTCAGATCGTGGATGAAGCCGAGGTCGAGCATCTGGTCGGCCTCGTCGAGGACGAGGAAGCGCACGGCGTCAAGCCGGAGCGCGCGTCGGTCCAGAAGGTCGAGCAGGCGGCCGGGCGTGGCGACCAGAATATCGGTGCCGGCGGCAAGCTGGTGCTGCTGCCGGTTGATCGATGCGCCGCCGACGACGATGTTGACCTTCAGCGGCGTCTTGCGGGCGAAAATGCGCAGGTTTTCTGCGATCTGGTTGACCAGTTCGCGCGTCGGAGCGAGGATCAGCGTCTTTACGGTCTTCGGGTCGGGTTTCCTGCCGTTCTGCAGCAGCATGTCGATCAGCGGCAGGCCGAAGGCGGCCGTCTTGCCGGTGCCGGTCTGGGCAAGGCCCATCACGTCACGGCCCTCAAGCACCAGCGGAATCGCCTTTTCCTGGATCGGGGTCGGCTTTTCATAGCCTTCGCCGGCGATGCGGGAGACGAGCTGGGCGGAGAGGCCGAGTGTGGAAAAATCTGTCAAATCAATTGCGCCTTTCAAGGCATGCCGAAACGCCACCCGAGCTTGGCCCTCATGGCCAAAGCCGGTGATTTCGGTTTCAAGAACCCCGCGTGAAGTGGGATCTCAGGGGTGGAAAATGCCTTCCGCGCGCCGGGTGGGAGCCCGGTCTTTCATCAAGCGCTTGACCTGACCTTGCCCGAACCGCTGGGGTTCATCTTGGCGGGCATGCTCACGCGGCATGCGAACAGGTGGAAAGCCTGGGCCGTAAATGAGGCTTGGTCTGGCAAAAGTCAAGCGGCAAGTTCGTCGCGCCGGAAATCAGGGCGTTTCGGGCCGTTTGCCGGCCAGCATCTCCCGCTTTCCGGCAAAACCGGATTGCCGGCTGACTGAAAAGCCCGCCGCCTCAAGATTGCGGCGCACGAAACCGGCAGCGGCATAGGTGCCGAATGTGCCGCCCGGTCCGGTATGGTCGAAAACGGCCTGCATCAGCGCGGCAGACCACATGTCAGGATTGCGGGATGGCGCGAAGCCATCGAGATACCATGCGTCGAAGCGCTCAGCGGACGCGGTAAGCGATGCGAGCGCGTCGCCGCAATGGACGGCAAGCCGCGTTTGCGGATCGATGCCGATCTCGACCGTTCCCGAAGGCTTGCCCGGCCAGCGCGAGACAAGCGCACGCCGTTCTTCCGCGATCTCCGGCCAGCGCGACAGCGCGCGGTCAATCTCGGCTGACGTCATCGGATAGCGCTCGAACGACGTGAAGGAGAGCCGTGCGCCAGCCGGACGGAGGCGCTTCCACTGGCGAAGCGTTTCGCAGAAATTGAGCCCCGTGCCGAAGCCGAGCTCGCCGATGGCCAGGGTTCCGCCGGCCCGCCAGCGTTCCGGCAGGCGGTTCGCTGCGATGAAGACGTGATCGCACTCGGCCCGTCCGTCGGCCCTCGAATAGAAATGGTCCTGGAAGGCATTCGAGAACGGCATGTCGTTTTCGTGCCAGGAAAGCCCGCTCGCGCCGGTTTCGCTTGCATCATTGCCTTGTTTGTGGTCCGCATCGCCCATGGTGAATGGCGATAATACGATTATGACCGCGCGTCAAAACACATCGGCCGATCTTGTGATCATCGGCGGCGGGATCATGGGGCTCTGGGCTGCCTATCATGCCGAGAAAGAAGGCATCGAAACGCTTCTGGTTGATCGTGATGCCCCGGGCAGCGGCGCCAGCAACGGTCTTCTGGGCGCGCTCATGGCCTATATGCCGGACCAGTGGGACGAGAAGAAGCAGTTCCAGTTCGAGGCGCTCGCGGCGCTGGAGGGCCAGGTCCGGCTGCTGGAAGAGGAGACGGGACTGGAAACGGGTTATCGCCGCTCGGGCCGGGTCATGCCACTCTATCAGGAACGTCAGGTCAGGACCGCGCGCCTTCGCGCCGACGAGGCGGCGAGGAACTGGCGGCTCGGTGAGCATCGCTTAGAATGGAAAGTGGTCGAGGAGCCGCCGGAGAAAGACTGGCCGTCAAGGAGCGAGGGAGCGCTCGCCTATGTGCATGAAACGCTCGCCGCCCATGTCGCCCCGCGCGGCGTCGTAGCCGCCCTGAAGACTTTTCTCTCAACCGCCCGCCATGTTCGCATCATTCGAAAAGAGGTCGCCGCAATCGATGCCGGAGCGCATGGCATCGTGCTTTCGGACGGGGAACGCATTGGCTTTGGCAAGGCCATCGTCTCTGCCGGCGTGGGGGCTTTTTCGCTGCTGCAACCGCTTTGGGCGCCTGACGGCCAGCCGCTCGGTCGGCCGGTCAAGGGGCAGGCGGCGCTGCTCGCCGCCGATTGCGATCCGGCTTTGCCAATCTTCTTCGACAACGGCCTTTACGTGATTGCCCATGCTGGCGGCCGGGTCGCGATAGGCTCCACCTCGGAAGACGAATTCGACGCCGCTTTCACGACGGATGACAAGCTTGAAGCCCTGATCGCCGCTGCCCGCCTCGCCGTTCCCGCGCTCCGCGATGCGCCGGTCGTCGAGCGCTGGGCGGGGCTTCGCCCGCGCGGCGTCCACCGCGAACCGATGATCGGGGCGCTGGAAGACATGCCCGACGTGATTGCGCTCGGCGGCGGCTTCAAGACAAGCTTCGGCATCGCCAACCGGCTCGCCGGTCACGCGATCGGCCTTGTCAGCGATAACACCGTTTCGGTGCAGGACCTGCCGGAAATATATAACCTCGAAATTTACTTGAACCGCGCCAATAAAAAACGCGGTTGAATCAGTAAAACCCGTGGTCTCGTCGTATCAGTGTCATCGGAATCGCGTATCGGAAGACATGTTCATCTGTATTTCTCCGTGTGACCCCGATGCCCTCCGACAAGCCACGTTATGCCATCAGCTTCACCCCGGCGCCGCATGAGGCGCTCGGCATTGTCGGGGCCAACTGGGTCGGCCGCAACGCCTATTCCGGCCAGCCGATCGAGCCGCCGATGATCGGCGGCATGTCGCTGTCGGAAATCGCCTTTCACACTGCCCTGCCGCGCCGTTACGGTTTTCAGGGCATGCTGAAATCGCCGTTCCATCTTGCCGAAGGCACAAGCGAGGCGTTGCTGCTCAACGCGCTGATGCGGTTCGCCACGGGTTGGAAGCCGTTCTTCCTGCCGCCCCTGAAGGTCGTGAGACGGCGCGACAGCCTGGCCTTCGCCCCGGCCGTCGCCGTGCCTGCGCTCGATGATCTCGCCGCCGCCGTGGTCTCCGAATTCGATCCGTTCCGCGCGCCCCTGAGCGAGGCGGAACTGGAGCGGCGCGACACCGGTTCCCTGTCGCCGGTGCAGTTTGCCAATCTCCACCGCTGGGGCGAACCGGACGTGCTGACGGCCTTTTCCTTCCATATGCCGCTCACCGGCCCGCTGCGGCCGCGCGACATGGAGCGGATGGAACGCGCGGCGCTGGAATTTTTCGGCCCGATCCTCGCCGAACCCGTGGAGTTCGAGAATATCGCGCTTTTCGTCGAAGAGGAGCCGGGCGCGCCGTTCTGTGTTCACTCCCTCCATCCCATGGGCGCGCTTCCGGCCCGGCGGACAGCCTGAGATGCTTGATTTCTGTGACTTTTGCGGCTTTCCTCTTTCGGTGTCCGGGCCGGTGGAGTAGCCTCGGGCGATACTGAAAACGAGGCTTGCATGAGTGCTGAAACGAGCGGGTATCCGCGCGAACTGATCGGCTATGGGCGCAATGCGCCGGATCCCAAATGGCCGGGAGATGCCCGCATCGCGGTGCAATTCGTCATCAATTATGAGGAAGGCGGCGAGAGCTGCATTCTCGACGGTGATCCTGCGTCGGAGAACCTCCTGTCGGAGATCGTCGGCGCCGAGCCGTGGCCCGGCCAGCGCAATCTCAACATGGAATCGCTTTACGAATACGGGTCGCGCGCCGGCTTCTGGCGGCTGCACCGTCTGTTCACGGGGTTGAAGATCCCGGTCACCGTATACGGCGTCACGCGCGCCATGGAGCGCAATCCGGAAGCCGTTGCCGCGATGAAGGAAGCGGGCTGGGAGATCGCCAGCCACGGCCTGCGCTGGCTCGAATACAGGGATTTCGACATCGAGACCGAGCGCGCCCATATCCGCGAGGCGGTCAGGCTGCATACGGAACTGACGGGCGAGCGGCCCTACGGCCTCTACCAGGGCAAGCCCTCCATCAACACGCTCGCTCTGGTGATGGAGGAGGGGGGCTTCCTCTATTCCTCCGACACCTATGCCGATGACCTGCCCTATTGGGTGCGCACGCCCGAGGGAAAGCCGTTCCTGCGCATACCCTATACGCTCGACAATAACGACATGCGCTTTGCCACGCCGCAGGGCTTCAATTCCGGCGAACAGTTCTTCGCCTATCTGAAGGACGCCTTCGACACGCTTTACGAGGAAGGCCGGCAGGGCGCGCCGAAGATGATGTCGGTCGGCCTGCATTGCCGTCTCGTCGGCAAGCCGGGCCGGACGGCGGCGCTGAAGCGCTTCCTCGAATATGTCGAGACCCATGACAGGGTGTGGATCCCCCGTCGCATCGACATTGCCCGCCACTGGTACGACCATCATCTGCCGAAGGAAGACGCCCCATGATCGCACGCGAAGACTTTGTCAGCCGGTTTGGCGGCGTTTTCGAATATTCGCCCTTCATCGCCGAGCGCGCCTATGATCAGGGCCTTGTCGAAGAACCGCTGACGGCCGATGGCGTGCACAAGGCGTTGTGCACGGTGTTTCGCGCGGCGAGCGACGAGGAGCGTCTCGGGGTCCTGCGCAAGCATCCGGATCTTGCCGGAAAGCTCGCGGTTTCGGGAGAACTGACGGAGGAAAGCAGGCGCGAGCAGGCCGGCGCCGGGCTTGATCGGCTGAGCCCGGAAGAGCATGCGGAGTTTACGGGACTCAATTCCGCCTATATAGAGAAATTCCAGTTTCCTTTCATTATTGCAGTCAGCGGGCTCAATAAGGACGATATTCTCGCCGCCTTCAAACGCCGGATCGACAATTCCGCCGAGGAGGAGCTGGCTACCGCCTGTCACCAGGTCGAGAAGATCGCCGGGTTCCGCCTGCAGTCCCTTCTCGCGGAGTAATTGATGTCCGAACAAGAAACGAGTGTGGCCCTGCCCGATTTCGCCGTGGGCGCGATTAACCTTGCCTCGGCGCGGCTTGGCGCGCGCGCGATCTATGCGACCGACCAGTTCTTTGCGCCGCTGGCGCGCATGCTCAAGGATGATTCGCCCGTCTTCCTGCCCGGCGAGTATGACGAGCACGGCAAATGGATGGACGGCTGGGAAAGCCGAAGGAAGCGAGTGCCGGGCCATGACTGGGCGATCATCCGCCTTGCCATGCCGGGCCGAATCCGCGGCTTCGATGTCGATACCTCGCATTTCACCGGCAATTATCCGCCGCAATGCTCGATCGAAGGCTGCTATATGGAGAGCGGCGACCCGGACGAGAACGCCGATTGGCAGGAGGTTCTGGCAAAGCGTGATCTCGGGCCGGACAGCCACCATTTCTTCGAGATGGAGCAGGATACCCGCCAGAAGGTCTTCACCCATCTCAGAGTCCATATCTATCCCGACGGCGGGATTGCCCGACTCAGGGCCTATGGCTCGGCCTATTTCAACTGGGAGAAGGTCGGCGACGGCGAGGAGGTCGATCTCGCCTATATTTTCGGCGGCACCCATGCGCTGCACTGGTCGGATGCCCATTACGGCCATCCCGACCGCACGCTCGCGCCCGGACGCGGCGTCAACATGGGCGACGGCTGGGAAACCGCCCGCCGGCGCGGCCCCGGCCATGACTGGATGATCCTGAAGCTCGGCCATCCGGGCATCATTCGCCGCATCGTCGTCGATACGGCCCATTTCAAGGGCAATTTTCCCGATACCTGCATGCTGCTCGGCGCCAACCTGCCGGAGCAGAATGACGTATTCAGCGCGGAAGACCTGGCCGCATCGGAAAACTGGGCGCCGATCCTCGACGAGACCAAGCTTCAGGCGGACGATATCCACGAATTCTCCGGCGCTTCGGTGCACAATATCGGCCCGGTGACCCATGTCCGGCTGGCGATCTTCCCGGACGGCGGGGTCAGCCGCCTGCGGCTATACGGAGTGAAGGCCTAGGATGAGCATCAGGTTGCCCGTTGAGAAACTCACCCCGGAGGCCTTCGCGCCCTTCGGCACGGTGATCGCGCCGGACCCCGCAACGGCAAGAACGATCAATGGCGGCACGACCACGCGCTTTCATGCGCTGGCCATCTGCGAGGCCTATGGCACGGATGCCGCGGTGGTCCTCAGCATCTTCCGGGGGAGCCCGCGGCGTTTTCCCTATCAGGTGGACATGATGGAGCGGCATCCGCTCGGCAGCCAGAGCTTTTCGCCGCTCTCGCCCCGTCCCTTCCTCGTCGTCGTAGCCGAGGATCACGGCGGCACGCCGGCTAGGCCGCGCGTGTTTCTCGCGGAGAACGGGCAAGGGGTCAATTATCGCGCCAATGTCTGGCATCATCCGCTGATGGCGCTTGGGAAGCCGAGCGATTTTCTGGTTGTCGATCGCGACGGACCCGGCGACAATCTGGAGGAATATATCTATCCCGCCTTGTTCACCATCGAGGAGACTGCGTTTTGACCGGCCTGACCACCCATGTTCTCGACACCGCGCTCGGCCAGCCCGCTTCGGAGATGAAGATCGATCTCTATCGTCTGCACGGCGAGAAGCGAGACTTCCTCAAAACAGTCTATACCAATGATGATGGCCGCGTTGACGGCGGGCCGATCATTGCCAGGGCTGACCTGGAAGTCGGGCAGTATGAACTGGTCTTCCACGCCGGCGAATATCTCAGGCGCAGCGGCGCGACGCTGACGGAGCCGGCCTTTCTGGAAGATATTCCGCTGCGTTTCGCCATCGCCGACGTGACGGCGCATTATCATGTGCCGCTGCTGCTTTCGGCCCACGCTTATTCCACCTATCGCGGAAGCTGATCCGATGAAGGTCGCGGCAATCGCCGATATCCATGGCAATATCGATGCGCTGGAGGCGGTGCTGGCCGATCTCGAGCGACACCAGCCGGATCTGATCGTCAATCTCGGCGACAGCCTGTCATCGCCGCTTGCGGCCGGCGAAACCGCCGACCGGCTACTGCCGCTGTCGCTGCCGACGGTGCGCGGCAATCATGACCGCTGGCTGGTCGACCGTCCGGAAAGCGAGATGGGCGACTGGGAAGCGCCGGCCTTCCGGCAGCTTTCAGCCAGACATCTGCAATGGATCCGCGACATGCCAAGCGCGCTGGTTGTCGAGAGTGAGGTCTTTCTCTGTCACGCCACGCCGCAGAAGGACGACGTGATGTGGACCGAGGAACTTTTGCCGTCCGGCCATTTCGCGCTGAAGGAGCAGGCGGAAATCGAGGCGCTCGCGCAAGGGGTTGCCTATCCGCTGATCCTCTGCGGCCATTCCCACATTGCCCGTTCGGTGCTGCTTTCCGGCAACCGGATCCTCGTCAATCCCGGCTCCGTCGGCTGTCCCGGTTTTACCTACCACATCCCTGTCGACCATAAGCTGGAAACAGCACATCCCTTTGCCTGCTACGCCATCGTCGAAAAGACGGAAGCCGGCTGGCAGCCGACCTTCCATCAGGTCCGCTACGATACGTCCCGCATGGCCGCGCTGGCGCGCGAGGCGGGCTATGAGGATTGGGCGCGCGTGATCGGGACGGGGCGGGTCGAATAGTAGGTTGGACTTTGTCGCTTAGTGGAGCATCGTCGAATGAAAGATGCGGACAATGAAGGTTATCGAAGCTTTGCTCGCGGAGGTCTGACAGCAGCTGTCACCGTGAATTCCGGCGCTTTGGTCGCTCTTGTCTCGCAACTCTCAGCTCTGAAGGCTCCATCGAATGGTCCCTATTTAAAAGCCGCTTTCATTTTCTGGGTCGTAGGTATCGTCCTCGGGCTATTGGCTTGGGCCGCCGCCGCAGCAGCGGCTCAATCGTTTGCAAATGAAAAACACAGACGTGAAGTCGCTTTTGCCTCGTCGGGCTTTGCTCTCTTTTTTCTCTCGATCTTGAGTTTCATCGCAGGCGTCGGATTTGCCTTCCTGGCGGTTTTTCCGTCCTAAAACCCCACCTTCGCGATGATATCCCGATCAATTTCCTCGATATCGCGCTTGCCGCAAAGGGCCATGGTCACGTCGAGTTCCTTGCGGATGATGTCGAGGGCGCGGGTGACGCCTTTCTTGCCCATGGCGCCAAGGCCGTAAAGGTAAGGACGGCCGATATAGGTGCCCTTTGCACCGAGCGCGCGGGCCTTCAGCACGTCCTGGCCGGAGCGGATGCCGCCATCCATATGGATTTCGATATCGCCCTGAACCGCATCGACGATTTCCGGCAGAACCGAGATCGAGGACCGCGCGCCATCGAGCTGGCGGCCGCCGTGATTGGAGACGATGATCGCATCCGCGCCGGTCCTGGCCGCCATCTTGGCGTCCTCGGCATCGAGCACGCCCTTCAGGATCAGCGGTCCGCCCCAGCGTTCCTTGATCCAGTCGACATCGGCCCAGGAGAGTTTGGGGTCGAACTGTTCGGCGGTCCAGACCGCAAGCGAGGAGAGATCGGAGGAGGCCGGCGCGTGGCCGACGATGTTGCGGAAGGTGCGGCGTTTGGTTTGAAGCATCTCCAGCGCCCAGAAGGGCCGCGTGCCCACCTGCCAGACATGTTTCGGCGTGAATTTCGGCGGCGTCGAAAGGCCGTTGACGAGGTCCTTGTGGCGCTGACCGAGGATCTGCAGGTCAAGTGTGAGCACCAGCGCGCCGCATTTGGCCGCCTTTGCCCGGTCGATCAGATCGCCGACGAAGCCGCGATCCTTCATCACGTAAAGTTGGAACCAGAAGGGCTCTTTCGTGTTCTCCGCGACATCCTCGATCGAGCAGACGCTCATGGTCGAAAGCGTGAAGGGGACGCCCGCCTCTTCGGCCGCCTGCGCCGCCAGGATTTCGCCATCGGCATGCTGCATGCCGCAAAGCCCGGTCGGGGCGAGCGCAACGGGCATTGAGACCTTGCGGCCGATCATCGTCGTTTCCAGCGAGCGGTCGGTCATGTCGACCAGAACGCGCTGGCGCAGGTTGATCCTGGCGAAGTCCGTCTCGTTGGCGCGGTAGGTGCTTTCCGTCCAGGCGCCGCTGTCGGCATAGTCGAAAAACATCTTCGGCACGCGCCATTTCGCGCGCTTCTTCAGGTCGGCAATGGTCAACGGCTCTGAAAACATGAGCTCCTCCCCAATCAAATATGAATGCTCTTATTACATATGAGTCTATTTCTGCCAACCGGCCATTGGAAGCGGTGCCTGCAAAGCGGATTTCGCCGGGTTGCCGGCCACATAGGTCTCTGCGATCGCCCTGTCGTCGCCCATCGTTTGCAACAGGAAGAGTTCCTCCGCAAGGGTGGTGACGGCTTCCATCTTCAGCGCCATGGCGGGTGTGGCGCGGGCGTCGAGCACCACGATATCGGCATCGCTGCCAGGATCCAGCGTGCCGATCCGCCCGGTCAGCGTCAGCGCTTCGGCATTGCCGCGCGTCATCGCATAGAAGCTTTCCAACGGGTTCAACCGCGCGCCGCGCAATTGCTGGATCTTGTAGGCCTCGTCCATGGTCTTCAGCATGGAGTAACTTGTGCCGCCGCCGATATCGGTGGCAACGGCGATGCGCACCGGCTTGTCACGGGTCTCGTAATCCCTGAACGGGAACAGGCCCGAGCCGAGGAAGAGGTTGGACGTCGGGCAGTGGACGGCGACCGCGCCGGTCTCGTGAAGCAGGTCGCGTTCGCGCTCGGACAGGTGGATCGCGTGGCCGAGCAGGGTCTTCGCGCCGAGCAGATCGTAGCGGGCGTAGATATCGGTATAGTCCTGCGCTTCCGGATAAAGCTCCAGCGCACGCTCGATTTCCGCCGTGTTTTCGGAAAGATGCGTCTGGATATGCAGGTCGGGAAACTCCCGCGCCAGCGCTCCGGTTACTTCCATCTGTTCATGCGAGGAGGTCAGCGCGAAGCGCGGCGAGATGACCACGTGGTTGCGCGCCTTGCCGTGCCAGTCGGCAATCACCGCCCTGGTGTCGTCATAGGCCGATTGCGGCGTGTCGGTCAGCGCTTCCGGCGCGTTGCAGTCCATCAGCACCTTGCCGCCGAGCATCAGCATGTTGCGTTTCGACGCTTCGGCGAAATACGCGTCCGCCGATGCCTTGTGCACCGAGCAATAGGCAACCGCCGTGGTCGTGCCCTGGCGGATCATCTCATCGAAGAAGGAAACGGCGATGCGGGCGCCGTGGGCGGGATCGGAAAAGCGCTGCTCCTCGACGAAGGTGTAGGTATTGAGCCATTCCAGAAGATTGGCGGCATAGGAGCCGACCACCTGCATCTGCGGAAAGTGAAGATGCGTGTCGATCAGGCCGGGCAGGATCAGCTTCGGCCGGTGGTCGATGATCTCCGCGCCCTCCGGCGCATCGAGCAGTACGGTTTCAAATGGCCCGAACGCCAAAATGCGGCCCTCTGAACTCAGCAGGCCGCCGTCGTCTTCGTAAACATAGCTTTCGGCGTCGGAAATCGACTGAGGCCGGCGGCTGAAGCTCAAAAGCCGGCCTCTCAGGATGCGTGGCGGTGTCATTCAGCCTTCTTTCCGCTGGTGCTGGACCTGTACCAGGCCACCAGTTTTTGTCGCTCGTCATCCGTCATGCTGGTGACATTGCCGGGCGGCATGGCATGGCTGCGGCCGGCCTGCAAGTAAATCTGGTTCGCGCGCGCGACGATTTCGGCGTCGGTCTCGAAGCGCACGTTCAGCGGCGGACGGTGAATGCCCTCATAGACGGGTTCTGCCATGTGGCACATCGAACAGCGAGTCGAGACGACTTCCTTCGCGGCGGCGAAATGCGGGTCCTCGGCAAACTTCTCGAAAGCGGGGGCCACCGCCATGTCGGGATTTTCCGACTTGAAGAACTGCGGCGAGGTGGAGAGCCACATGATCACGATGAAGATGATCGCCGTCAGCAGCCAGGTCCAGTTCGGCTCGCCCTTGCGGGCATGCACGGTGTTGAAATAGTGCCTTATGGTCACGCCCATCAGGAATACCAGCGAGGCGATGATCCAGCTGTATGTGGTCGCGAACGCCAGCGGATAGTGGTTCGACAGCATGAAGAAGATGACCGGCAGCGTCAGGTAGT
>NZ_CFHTCS010000066.1:0-15784 GCF_984369615.1 Martelella sp.
CGACCGGCATGTCGGCCATGCCGGCATCGCGGATGAGACCGGCGATTTCCTCGGCATATTTTTTCATCAGCCCGAAGGAGGGCGGAATGGTGCCGCGCATGCCGACGACGCCCGCGCGGCAATGGTCCGGCACCAGCCAGTCGGAGAATTTGCGGTGATGCACGGCGGCGGAACCGAAATCCCAGATATAGGGCGCGTCGTCACCTGTCAGCAGGCAAAAACGGCACATCTTGTCGCGTTCCCACTCGCCGATCTTGGTGGCCGAGACGTAGCGGATATTGTTGACGTCGAAGAGCAGGAGCGAGCCGGCATCGCTGTTCTTCAGCGCCTGTCGGGTGCGTGACAACCGGTAGCGGCGCAACCGGTCGTGATCGACGCGCCGTTCGAAGTCGACGGACGTATGGCCCCAGGCCGGCAGGCGGCCCTCCCAGTTCCAGTTGGGCTGAAGGTCCTGCGGGGTGAGCACATTGGGTGTCAGTGCGCGGTTCATGAAATCCTCCCTCAGGCGGCGCGATCGCCTGCCTGCTCGGTTGAAAGTGTTGTCTGCAAATCGGGCGTCGCGGCGCTACTGGATCACCCAGCCGCCATCGATATGGATCATCTGGCCGGTCATGTAGTCGCTGTCGTGGCTGGCGAGGAACGCGGCCGTACCCTTCACGTCGTCGGGATAGGAGACCTTTTTCAGCGCCAGAGCATTCTCCGCGAGGTCTTCAAAAGCCTGGCCTTCCTTCTGCTTGAAGCCCATCTCGACCAGGTCCTTGTCAAGCTGCGCCCAGAGCGGCGTCTTGACCACGCCCGGCGCATAGCCGTTGACGGTGATATTGTGCTCGGCAAGCGTGACCGCGCCGCAATGGGTAAGCGCCAGGCAGCCATATTTCGAGGTGCAATAGACCGTCACATCGTAAAGCGGTTTGCGCGATGCGACCGAGCCGACATTGATCAGCTTGTAGACATGCTCCTGCTTGCCCTGCTTGATCATCTGCCGGGCAACGGCCTGCATGCCGAGCCACATGCCCTTGGTGTTCACATTCATGATGAAGTCCCAATTGTCCTCATCGATGTCCATGAAGAATTTCGGCTTGTTGACCCCGGCATTGAACAGGCCGACATTGATCATGCCGAACGCCTCGACGGTGGCTTGAACCGCGGCATCATTGTCATCGCGGCTCGTCACATCCATCTTCACCGCGATCGCCCGGCCGTTGCCGGCGGCGTTGATCTTGTCGGCCAGCGCCTTGCCCAGTTCCAGGTCAAGGTCGCCGATGCAGACATTGGCGCCCTGCTCGGCGAAATGCTCGGCATTGGTCGCGCCCATGCCCTGGGCGCCGCCGGTGATCAGGATGTTTTTGCCTTTGAGGCGGTTGGGGTCCATGGTCTCTCCTCCCGTGTTGACCGGCCCTTTGACTTTGCAAAGAGCCTATGTGACGCGTTTTCGCATGGCCTCGTCCGCGCGCGTCTGAGCGCGCGAAAGGGCCTGTTTCGGACTGACGATGCCGCGCAGCATGTCGTGCAGCTCATGGCCGCAGATCTGGATAATGTCGGAGATTTCCGGCACTGGCGGGCGCGGCCAGAACTGCAGTTCGTCGCGCCAGGACATCTGGTCGACGCTCTCGAAGATCGGCGACAGGCGGCGCACTTCCGGATCGGAACCGACGGAATAGCGCGGCGCGGTGCGGCTGCCATTCTGGATGAAAAGCTTTTGCGCTTCCGGCGAGGTGAAGGCGACGAGCGCCTCGACCGCCTCGTCCACCCGCTCCTGCGGCAGGTTGGCGGGAACGCCGAAGACATAACCGCCGACCGGCGCGATCGGCGTGCCGCCCGGCCCGTGCGGATGCGGCAGATAGCCGGTATTGCCGAAGGCGGGCGATTGCGGATCGAGCTCGAAATAGGGTGCCAGAAGCGTGTAGCCGTAGGCCATTGCGACCTTGCCTTCGGCGTAAGGCCGGACGCGCTCATACCAGGACATGGACAGGATATCGGGCGGCGAGAATTCCATCAGCGCCAGCAGATATTCCGCCGCTTCGAGCGCCTTCGGCGTGTCGATGGTCGGGTGAAGATCGTCGCGCTCCAGATGATCGGCATCGAAACCGCCGGCGATCTCTTTCAGGTTGATGATCGGCTGGCCGAAATCGGCGCAGGCCATCATGAATGTGTGGCCGAGCGCCGTGCCGCGCGCCGCGTTCCAGGCAATGCCGTAGACGCCCATGCGCGGGTCATGCAGGCGGGCCGCGGCCTCCAGCACAGCCTCCGTCGTTTCCGGCGGCTCAAGGGCGGCTTCCGCGAACAGGTCGCGGCGATAGAAGAACAGTTCCGGCGTTGTCTGGCTCGGCACGCCATAGGCCACGCCGTCCCAGTGGGCGGCCCGCCACCCGGCGGTGTGAAAATCACCGGGGTCGAGCCTGTCGAGATCCATGATGGAGGACAGCGGGCGCAGGACGCCTTTCTTCACGAACTCCCCAAGCCAGGGCAGGTCGACGGCGATCAGATCGTAGCGGCTGACGGCGCGTTCGGCATTGCGCAGCGCCTCGCCGCGCAGGCGGTCGATCGAGAAGGCGCGTTGGTGAATGTTGCAGCCGACCAGATGCTCGAACTGACGCTTCAGATTGCTCATCACCATGAAGGTCGGGTCGCCATGGACGAGGATGCGCAGGCCGCCCGAGAGCTTCATCGGCGTCGGCAGCGCCTGCGGCGGACCGATCAGCATCTTGCCCGGCTGGTAGGAGCCGCCGAAATAATAGTCCGAGTTTTCCTGGGTAAAGCCGTCGGCGCCGAAACGCACGGCCGCCAGACGGTGGATGCGGCGGGCCAGCTGGCACCAGTTGTCCAGCATCTCCGGGCTTGGATGCAGGGAAACGCTTTTACCGGTTTTGGAGCGGGGACGTTGCTCCACCGCGCCTGATTCCAGCAGTTCGGTCAGCTTGCGCGTCGCCGTCGCATAGGGCACTCCGGAGGCCGCGATGATCGATGACGGGATCACCATACGCCCTTCCAGGTGCCGGCGCAGAAGATGCAGGCTCATGTTGAGATAGGGGTTCGGCGCATTCGGCGTGGTGGCGTCATCGACCTCGACCAGCACATCTTCCATGAACCGCACGACGGCCTCCAGCTCGGCGGAAACGGAAGGTTTTGCCTCCGCACCGCCGGCCACGGCAGCGCCATATCCATTTTGAATATTTTGTGCGATATCCTGATTCATCTGTCCCGGCAAACCGTGCTCCGGCCTGCGCCTCGTTGGCGATGCCATTTTCTCTCCTCCCTATTTGTCCAAAACAGCGATCCCGAAATATCGCTTAAAAATCCAATACGGATAATTATAAATTCATTTTGGATATTTTAGGCAGGTCCATTGCAGCCGAATTAGTGGTGTATGAGAGCCATTGCCCGGGAGAGGCCCGACCGGTTGCCGGAGGGCTGAGGCAATACATCCAGTTTATCGTTTGGGAGGAACGAACTATGAGATTTTCAGCCAGGCTCACCTTGGCCGCCACGACCGCGATTGCAGGGCTCGCCCTTGCCGGCGCGGCATCCGCCGAGAGCTACAAGATCGGCATCACCCAGAACAATGTCGGCGTCGACAGCTATCAGACAACCTATGAGCAGGCCTTCATCAACGCAGCCGGCGCCAACCCCGACGTCGAGACCGTCGTCCTCGACGCAGGCGGCGACGTCGCCCGCCAGATCGCCCAGGTGGAAGACCTGATCCAGCAGAAGGTCGACGCCATCATCATCTGGCCGACCAATGGCGAGGCCGTCATTCCGGCCGTGCGCAAGGCCCACAAGGCTGGTATTCCCGTGATCGTCACCAATTCCAACATCGCAGAGCCCGGCTTCGATTTCGTCGCCTCCTTCTCCGGTCCGGACAATATCACGCAGGGCGCGCGCTCGGCCGAGATCATGTGCGACAAGTTCAAGGACATGGGCATCGCCGACGAGGCGAAGATCGTGCAGATCTCGGGACAACCGGGCTACACGACCGCGATCGAGCGTGCCAAGGGCTTTGAGGACCGCCTTCCGGAGGTCTGCCCGAATGTCGATCTGGTCGAGACCCAGCCGGGCGATTGGAACCGGGAAAAGTCGCAGAAGGTGATGGAAGCCTTCCTCGTAAAATATGACGATATCGACGGGGTTTACGCCGGCGACGACAATATGGGCGTCGGCGCGCTCAACGCCGCCAAGGCCGCCGGCCGCGACGGCATCATCTTCGTCGGCGCAACCAACTTCTCCGTCGGCTACGAAGCCATGCAAAACGGCGATTACTGGGGCTCGATCTACCAGTCGCCGGTCGATGACGCCGAGGCCGCGCTTCAGACCGCAATCGACGTGCTCGACGGCAAGGACGTGCCGTTCCTCAACTATTTCGACACGCCGAAGATCACCCAGGACAATATGGACCAGTTCACCAAGCCGGTGTTTTGATCTCCTTCGTCTTGCGGAGCGGGGCCAGGCGCAAGCCTGCGCCCCGCCCTATTCCTGAAATCACAATTTAAATGACGGGAGAGGCTCAGTGGGTCGTGTCTCTGGACGTTCCTGCATCGTGACGGGAGCGGCGCGCGGTATCGGCCGCGCGATCGGCGAAGCGCTGCTGGACGAAGGCGCCGATGTCTGTTTCGCCGACATCAATGCCGAGAAGATCGCCGCGGTGGCAGAAGACAATCGCGAGCGGGCGCAGCGAAACGGCGGGCGGGTCACCCATGCCGTGGTCGACGTGACGAAACGCGACCAGGTGCGCGCCATGATCGCCCACGCGGTCTCGGTCTTCGGCAAGCTCGACGTCAAGTTCAACAATGCCGGCGTCAACCGGCCGATGAATTTTCTCGACGTGACCGAGGAGAACTGGAACTTCATCATGTCCGTCAACGGTCTCGGCTGCCTGATCGGCATGCAGGAGGCGGCACGGCAGATGATCAGCCAGAAGACCGGCGGCAAGATCATCAACACGACCTCGATCGCCGGCAGGCAGGGCTTCGACAATGTCGCGCCCTACTGCGCCTCGAAGGCGGGCGTGATATCGCTGATCCAGTCCGGCGCGCGCGATCTCGCCAGGTACAACATCACCGTGACCGGCTTTGCGCCCGGCGTGGTGGCGACGGAAATGTGGGAACAGGTCGACCGCGACCTGATGGAGATCGGCGCGGCGGAGAAGCCCGGCCAGGCCATGGCCGCGTTCTCGGCCGACATTCTGCGCGGCAAGGTGGCCCGGCCGGACGACATTACCGGCACGACCACCTTCCTCGCCTCGCCCGACAGCGATTACATGACCGGGCAAGTGGTGATGATCGACGGCGGCATGACGCTCGTTTGAAGCGCGCATGCGAAGACAAGGGCGGATAGCGCCCGCAATGGCCTGATAACGGAAGCTTTGGGAGGAGCTTGTGGCGAATTTTACCCGAAAAGATGTGGGCGCATTGCTGGCCCGCCAGGGAATCCTGATCGCCTTCGTGGTGTTCATGATCGGCTTTGCCCTGATCAACCAGCGCTTTGTCGCGCCGGACAATATTCTGGGCGTGATCCGCTCCTCGGCCATTCTGGGCGTCATCGCGCTCGGCGTCACCTTCGTCGTCATCGGCGGCAATCTCGACTTGTCCGTCGGCTCGATGATGTCCTTTTCCACCATCGTCGTCCTCGACCTGCATGACAGGCTTGGCCCGGTGCTGGGCATTCCGGCCATGTATGCGATGACGCTGGCGCTCGGCGCCTTCAACGGCTTCCTGATCGGTTACCTCCGGCTCAACTCGCTGATCGTCACGCTGGGCATGCTGTCGGCAATCTACGGCCTGACGCTGACCTATTCCGGCGGCAAGAACATGGACATCGCCGACAAGGAAGGCACCTGGTTCTCCGTGTTCGGCCAGGGCGACATCCTTGGTATCCCCTCCCCGATCGTCATTTTCGCGGGTCTGGCCATCGTGCTTGCCCTGCTGCTTGCCAAGACGCCGTTTGGCCGCAAGGTCTATGCCGTCGGCGGCAATGGTGTCGCGGCAACCTTTTCCGGCATTCCGCGCGCCCGCATCGTGTTCTTCACCTACCTGATCTCCTCCTTCTGCGTGGCGACCGCCGGCCTTATCCAGGCCAGTCGCTCGCTCGGCAGCCAGAACACGGTCGGCCAGGGCATGGAGCTCGAGGTTCTGGCCGCCGTCATCCTCGGCGGCGCGTCGCTACTCGGCGGGTCCGGCACCGTGTTCAAGACCGTCATCGGCGTGCTGATCCTCGGCTTTATCCAGAACGGACTTCTGCTCGCCGGCCTCCAGTTCTACGTCCAGTATGTCGTCACCTGGGTGATCATCATTCTTGCGGTCTGGCTCGACATTGCCGCCAAGCGCGGCCGTCTCTGGTCGCCGATCGCGTGAGGAGATGACCATGACCAGACAGAATTACACGAAATACGTCAAGCAGGGCGCGATCTGGGGCTTCATCCTCGTCGAGCTGATCTTCTTCTCCGTTGCCGGCCATTTCCTGTCGCTGTCGGACACCGCCTTCATGGGCTTCGACAACATGCTGCTGCTTTTGAAGCAGTCGGTCCCGATCGGCATCATCGCGATCGGCATGACGGTGATCATGATCAACGGCAATATCGACCTTTCCGTCGGCGCGACCTTCGCGCTGGCCGGGATCGTGATGCTGGATTCCATGACATGGCCAATCTTTGCCGGGCTCGGCGACTGGGTGATCCCGGTCTCCTGGGCGCTGGCGCTTCTGACCGGCGCAATCCTCGGCGGGCTCAACGGCCTCATCGTGTGGAAAACCGGCGTCGACGCCTTCATCGTCACGCTCGGCGCCATGCTCGGCTATCGCGGCCTCGTGTTCATGTATAACGGCGAGAACCCGACTTCGCATCTGAACTGGACACTGGTTGATTTCGCAGAAGCGCAGTTCCTCGGCATCCATACGGCAAGCTGGTTCTTCCTCGCCGTCACCGCCATCATCTGGCTGGTGATGACGAAAACCGTGCATGGCCGCAATGCCTATGCGATCGGCGACAATCGCGAGGCGGCGATCAATGCCGGCATTCGCGTCGGTCCGCATTTCCTGCGCAACTTCATCCTGATCGGCTTTCTCGCGGCCCTCAGCGCCGTGGTGTTTTACTCAGAAAGCGGGTCGGTCAACCCCAATGACGGCGAGCTTTATGAATTGTGGGCGATCACGGCTGTGGTTCTCGGCGGCACAAAGCTTGCCGGCGGTTCGGGTTCGATCCTCTCCACCTTCGGCGGCGTCATCGCCATCCAGCTTCTGCGCAAGGGCCTCGGCTATATCGGCGCGGATACCGAAACCGTCAATCTCGTGATCGGCCTCATTCTCATTGCCGTTCTGTTTCTGGACCGTCAGTTGAACCGCAAAGGCAGAGGGGAGCTCAGGATATGAGTGACATCAAACCGGCCCTCAGACTCGACAAGATCGTCAAGACCTTTCCCGGCGTGCGCGCGCTCGACGGCGTCTCCCTCGACATCCGCCCCGGCGAGGTCCACGCGCTCGTCGGCGAGAACGGCGCGGGCAAATCGACGCTGATGAAGGTACTGGGCGGCATTCACCAGCCGGACGGCGGTCGCATCCTGATCGACGAGCAGCCGGTGGTGATGACCTCGCCGCTGCAGGCGAAATCGAAGGGCGTCGTCTTCATCCACCAGGAACTGAGCCTCGCAACCGAGTTGACGGTGGCAGAAAACATCTTCCTCGGCGAATTGCCGCTGAAGCGCTTTGGCCTTGTCGACTGGAAGCGATTGCATGACGACACGCAATCCATTCTCGACAAGCTGAGAACCGGTTTCACGCCGGAAACGCGGGTTGGCGAACTCTCCATTGCCAACCAGCAGATGGTGGAAATCGCGCGCGCCCTGACCGTCGAGGCCAAGGCGGTGATCTTCGATGAGCCGACCGCCTCGCTGACGGACGCGGAAAAGGTGGTGCTGTTCGATGTCATTGCCGACCTCAAGACCCAGGGCGTTGGCATTATCTATATTTCGCACCGCATGGAGGAGATCTTCAACATCACCGACCGCATTACCGTCCTGCGCGACGGCGAGTGCCGGGGCACGCTGGTGACGGCGGAAACGAACGAGGACGAGATCACCCAGTTGATGATCGGCCGCTCGCTCGACCTCACCCGCAACCACGAACATGTGCAGCTGGGCGAGGTCGCGCTCGCTGTCGAGAACCTGTCCTGTAACGGGCTCTTCCGGGATATCAGCTTCGATGTCCGAAGGGGCGAGGTGGTCGGCTTTTATGGCCTCGTCGGCGCGGGTCGCACGGAGATCGCCGAAACCCTCTTTGGCCTTCGCGAACCGAGCGGCGGTCGCATTCTGCTGCAGGGCAAGCCGGTAAAGCTGCATTCGCCGATCGACGCAATCAGGAACGGCATCTCGCTGGTGCCGGAAGACCGCAAGGGCCAGGGACTGGTGCTCGGCATGAACTGCCGCGACAACATGACATTGCCGCAGGTCGGAGACCTCACCGCCGGGCCGTTTGTCTCCGATGGCGCGGAAATCGCCATTTTCGACCAGTATCGCGACAAGCTCGACATCCGCACGCCGGGCTGGCGGCAACTGGCGGGTAATCTCTCCGGCGGCAACCAGCAGAAGATCGTCATCGGCAAATGGCTCTCCATGCATCCCGATATTCTCATCGTCGACGAGCCGACGCGCGGCATCGACGTCGGCTCGAAGTCCGAGATCCACAATCTGATCCGCGCGCTCGCCCGCCAGGGCTATGCGGTGATCGTGATCAGTTCGGAAATGCCGGAGGTGTTGCATGTCTCCGACCGGATCATCGCCATGTACAGCGGCCGGATCACGGAGATATTCACCGCCGAGGAGGTTTCCGAAGACAAGCTGATCCAGGCGATCTCCGGCCTTGACCTCGAGAGGGCGGGCTGATGCGGATCGGATTTGCAGGGCTTGGCCGCATGGGCCAGGCCATGGCGCGCAATCTGGTGCGCGCCGGACATGATGTTATCGTCTGGAACCGCTCCGCCGACAAGGCGACAGGCTTTGCGACGGAGACCGGCGCGCGCGCGGCTGAAACCCCGCGGGAACTGGCGGATGATGCCGACATCATCATCGCCATGCTGGCGGATGATGCCGCCTCCGAAACGGTGCATTTTGGCGAGGACGGGCTTTTTGCCGGCAGCCGGGCGCGCTGGTTCATCGAAACGGGAACGCTGAGCCCTGACCATATCGCCCGCCTGGCCGAGACGGCCCCTCCGGGCGCGACGGTGATCGATGCACCCGTCTCCGGCGCGACAAAGGCAGCCGAAGAGGCGACCTTGCTGATCATGGCCGGGTGCGATGCGGAAACCGGCTCGCCGCTTCTTCCCGTGTTCGATGCGCTCGGCAAAAGGACCATTTTCCTCGGAGAAAGCGGCCGCGGCGCAGTGATGAAGCTTGCGGTCAATTCCCTGATCCACGGCATCAACCAGACGCTCGCCGAAGCCATGACGCTTGCGGAGGCTGCGGGCATCGCCCCGGAAGCGGCCTTCGACGTGATCGAGGCCTCCGCAGCGGCGGCTCCGATGCTGACATACCGCCGCCCGCTCTATCTCGATGAAGCCGCCCATGACGTGACGTTTACGGTTGCGCTTGCCCGCAAGGACATGGAAGTCACGGCGGCGCTTGCGGACCAATTGGGCACTGCCATGCCGCAAGGTCTCAAGACGCTCGAGACGCTGAAAGCGGCCGAAAGCGCCGGCTATGGCGCCCGCGACATGGCCTCGATCCTCAATTTCATGCGAAAGGAAAAGACATGAAGGCCGTCCTGTTTGTCGGTGGCTGGGAAGGCCACGCGCCGACCGAATTTTCCGACTGGTACGCCGACCTTTTGAAGGACAACGGCTTCAGCGTCGATGTCTATGACACGATGGAGCCACTGGAACGCCCTGCTGATCTCGCAGGCGTCGACCTCATCACCCCAATCTGGTCATCGGCGCGTTCCGGCCACCGCGAGGAATTCGGCACGATGACCAAGCCGCAGGAAGACGGCCTGCTGAAGCTGGTCGGCGAGGGCTGCGGCATTGCCGGCTGGCACGGCCATATGGGCGACGCCTTCCGCGATCGTCCGACCTATCACTTCCTCATCGGCGGCCAGTTCGTCGCCCACCCGCCCGGCTGGCCCGACAACCTTCAGCCACGCGAAGACTATATCGATTACGACGTCACCATCTGCCGTCCGTCCGACCCGATCGTTGAGGGCATCAGGAGCTTCCGGCTGCGCTCCGAGCAATATTACATGCTGACCGACCCTTCGAACGAGGTCCTGGCAACCACGACCTTTTCCGGCGACCATCTCTGGTGGATCGAGGGCACGGTCATCCCCGTTGTGTGGAAGCGCCGCTGGGACGAGGGCCGCGTGTTCTACTGCTCGATCGGCCATGAACTCGCCGACCTGCAGGTGCCGCAGGTGACCGAGATCATCCGTCGCGGGGCGCTTTGGGCGGCGCGCGGCGGGGCCTGAGCGTCCAGCCTAAACCGTCACGAGATGGCTGACGATTGGCTTCCCCGGCTCGACGATGTGAAGCGCGTATTGCGCCGGATCGCCGGAAAAGCGGTAGGGCTGACCTTCGCGCAGGTCCAGCGCCAACTGGTGGGACGCCGACGGCGCAATGAAGACCGGCACGCCTTCGAGGCTGCCGGTGATCGGCCGGTGCATGTGACCGCAGAAAATCCCCTTGATCTCGCCATGGCCGGCAACGAGCTCCGCGAAACGCGGACGCCCTTCGCCGAGCGCAATCGCATCCATATTCCCCTGGCCCGTCGCGATCGGCGGGTGATGCATGAAGATCAGAACCTCCTCGCCGCTGTTCCGGCTCAGCGCGTCTTCCAGCCATTCGAGCCGCGCGGTGCAAAGCGCGCCCTGCGGCGCGCCGTCCACCAGCGTATCAAGGCCCAGAATGGTGACGGAGCGGGAGGCGTCCTCGACGCAGAGATGCCCCGAGCCAGTCTCTTCCACCATGCCTTCGAGCCCCTTCAGCATCGGCGCGCGGGCATCGTGGTTGCCCGGAACCGCCAGCACCGGAATGCCGAGTGACCGGAGCGCCCGGCCGATATGAAGGCATTCCGCCTCTCCCGCGTCTTCGCAAAGATCGCCCGAAAACAGGATAAGGTCGGGCTTCACCGGCTGATCGGCAAGGCTTTGCATCAAGCGGTCGAACGCGGCTTCCGTGTCGAACCGCCCGGCAAGCTTGCGCCCGCCGAGAACAAGATGCGTGTCGGTGATCTGCGCTATCAGCATCGTGGATGTCCTTCGCGAGAGGCAGTCCCGTCTATGCTACCCCTCTATTATTTCAGCCGTTTGATCAGGCTCGATGTATCCCAGCGGCCGCCGCCATCCTTCTGGATATCGGCATAGAACTGGTCGACCAGGGCCGTGACCGGCAGCGATGCGCCGTTGCGTCGGGCCTCGGTCAGGCAGATATCGAGGTCCTTTCGCATCAGGTCGACGGCGAAGCCGAAATCGAACTTGCCCTCGTTCATCGTTGCGCCGCGATTTTCCATCTGCCAGGAGCCGGCCGCGCCCTTGGTGATGATGTCGAGCACGATGCCGACATCGATCCCGGCCTTCTGGGCAAAGTGAATGCCTTCGGACAGCGCCTGCACCAGACCGCCGATGCAGATCTGGTTGACCATCTTGGCAAGCTGCCCGCTGCCGGCCTCGCCGACGCGCCTGACCGAACGGCCATAGCTTTCCATGACCGGACGCGCCCGCTCGAAATCGACCTCGTCGCCGCCGCACATGACGGTCAGCACGCCGTTGACGGCGCCGGATTCGCCGCCGGAGACCGGAGCGTCGACAAAGCCGATACCCTTTTTCTTTGCCGCGGCGTAAAGCTCGCGCGCGACTTCCGCGGAAGCTGTGGTGTGATCGACGAAGATCGAGCCTTCCTGCAGGGCCGAGAGCGCGCCGTTCTCGCCGAGAACGACTTCACGAAGATCGTTGTCATTGCCGACGCAGCAGAAAACGATGTCCTTGCCGGTCGCGGCGGCGGCCGGCGTTTCGGCCATGCATCCCTCGTAATCGCCAGTCCATTTTTCCGCCTTTGCCGCCGTGCGGTTATAGACCGTCACCTGATGGCCTTTCCTGACCAGATGGCCAGCCATCGGATAGCCCATCACGCCCAGACCGAGAAATGCAATATTCGCCATTGGAAGCCTGCCCTTCGTCTTTTCAAAATGCTGACGACACCATGGCAATTGACGCGGGTTTGACAAGACCCGCTCTCCCAAAGCGGTTGATCTTTTGCGGTCAAGACCCCGTGTCGTGACCGGCCAAAGCGCCATCAACCGGTCGGCCGAGGCCGCTCCTCGCGCCTGAGCGGCGGATCGCTTTCGCCTTCCACCAGTTCCAGCGGCCAGATCTTGCCTTTCGGCACGTCCTTGTAGTTCTCGGCAAAGGCCGGCAGATTGGCGAGCAGCATTTCTCCAAGCATGCGCCCCAGAGCATCGAGATCAAGCCGGAAACAGGTGAGTCGCGGCAGCAGGAAACGGCCCACCGGACTTTCGCGCTCGGCAATCACGGCGAGGTCGCGACCGGGCGCCAGCCCCGCTTCGCCAAGACGGCGATAAAGGCCGACCGACATCAGTTCGGCAATCAGGAGGATCGCGGTCGGACGGTCCTCGGTTGCCAGCACTTTCCCGGCGACATCATAGCCGCCCTCCTCGCTGGTCTCGGCATGAAAGACGATGTTCTCGTCGAACGGCAGGCCGCAATCCGCAAGCCCTTGCCGGTAGCCTTCGAGGAACAGCGGACCGAGATTGGCATCCACATTCGGCACGGCCACCGCAATGCGCCGGTGGCCCCGGCGACAGAGACGCGCAACAGAACTGCGGGCAATCCCCTCGAAATCAAGGTCGATCCAGGAGGCGTCGCCAAGGCTTTCACTGCGTCCGAGCGTCACGAACGGCATGTTGGCACGCCTCAAAATATCGAAGCGTTCATCGTGCGTGCGGGTCGCCGTCAGGATCACCGCATCAACGATGCGCTGGGCCACCATGCGCTGGAGAAAACTGTCGGGATCCTCGTCGCGCGCGCACAGAAGAAGCACCAGATCGAGCTTGTGTTTCTTCAATGCGGCCTGCAGGCCGTGGATCACGCCGAAAAAGAAGTTGTCGTTGTTCTCGCCCAGGCTGTTGCCTTGCGTCAGGATCAGGCCGACCGTGCTTGTCGTCCCCTTCCTGAGGCTTCGGCCAGACTGGTTGGGCACATAGCCGAGCTCCACCGCCGCCTTCAAAACCCGCTCGCGCGTCTGCGCATTCACGTCCGCCTTGCCGTTCAGCGCGCGCGAGACCGTACCAATCGAAAGTTGCAGGTGGTTCGCGAGCTGACGAATGCCCGTCATGGTCTCTCCAATTTTGAGGTTCGTACCTCTATTGACAGCAGAACCGGTCCGTGTCTATTGTCGTAAACGTTTACGGAGCGTGTTTTAGCGATTTCGGGGCTGTTAAGTCAATGACAGTGAAGCGGCGCCTCGCGACGGGGTCCATGCGGCAACTGTTCCCCTATCGACCTTAAACACAATCCGTCGAGACCGGCCGAGGACGGTCGGAAAACCTATACGGGAGGCTATTTTATGAATCGCGCAAGACTTATGCTGTGTGTTTCCGCGGCTGCCATCAGCCTGGGAACCGCCGTTCCGACGCTCGCGCAGGAACCGGTCACGCTGAACATCTGGACCGTCGACAAGACCGGCCAGCCGACGCCGGACCTCGCCCGCGAGTTTGACGAAAGCGAACCGAACATCGACGTCGTCTACCGCGAGGTCAACTTCGCCGACCTGATGAGCGAGGCGATGCGCGCCTACTCGGTCGGCCGCGCGCCGGACATCTTCGCCGTAGACAACCCCGACACGGCAATGCTGGCCGCCAACGGCGCGCTCCTCGACCTGACGGACATGATCGAACAGTCCGACATCATCAATGTCGACGAGTATTTCGAAGGCCCGATGGCGTCTGCCACCTGGGACGGTCGCATCTACGGCGTTCCGAAGGCGACCAACACGATCGCGCTTTACTACAACAAGGACATGTTCGAGGAAGCCGGCATTGAAGAGCCGCCGAAGACCTGGGACGAACTGGTCGAGGACGCCCGCATCCTGAACGATCCGGAAAACGATGTTTACGGCGTCGCCTTCTCGGCCAAGGCCTCGGAAGAAGGCACGTTCCAGTTCCTGCCCTTCGTGCAGATGGCCGGCGGCAGCTACGACAACATCAATTCCGAGGGCGGCGTCGAGGCGCTGACCTTCTTCAAGACGCTTCTGGACGAGGGCCTCGCCTCGCCGGATACGGTTTCGCGCACGCAGTGGGCATCCACCGCCACCTTCAACGCCGGCAACGCGGCGATGGCGATCTCCGGCCCGTGGGAAATCAACCGCATGGCCGACGAAGCCGAGTTCGACTGGGGCGTCACGCTTCTGCCGACGCCGTCCGAGGGCTCCCCGCGTTCGTCCGCCATGGGCGACTACAACTGGGTGATCTTCTCCTCCACGGAACATCCGGAAGAAGCCTTCAAGGCGCTGGAATTCTTCGCCGAGCAGGACAAGGACCTGTTCGAACGCTTCGGCCAGATCCCGGCGCGCAACGACATCGACATCCCGCCGACAGGCAACGAAGCCAAGGACGAAGCGCTGCAGGTCTTCCTGGAGCAGATGCAGTACTCCCAGCCGCGCGGTCCGCATCCGCAATGGCCGAAAATCTCCAAGGCCATCCAGACGGCCCTGCAGTCCGCGCTCGCCGGCTCTCAGACGCCGCAGCAGGCGCTTGACCGGGCCCAGGCGCAGATCGACAAGATCACCGGAAAGTAATCTGCTTTTCCTGAAATCCGGGATATCCCGCCACGCCCCAAAAAGGGCGTGGACGGGGAAGGCTTGCCTGATATCCCGGTTTTCATCCGTTTAATCGCCCAAGGGAGCTTCAACAATGCGCAAGGCGCTCTCAACGCTTTGGGACGGCCGCGGTTTCGATCTGTTGCTGGTGGGCATTCCGCTCATCTTTCTGATCGCCATTTCCGGTTCGGCTCTGGTCTACAACGTGATCATGAGCTTTCAGGAAGTGGACATTTTCAGTCTCGGCACCTTCTTTCGTCCCTTTGTCGGCCTCGACAACTATATCGCGGTGCTCACCGACCCGCAGGCCTGGCCGATTTTCGGCAATACGCTGATCTTCGTGCTCTGCTCGCTGGGCGGACAATTCATCTTCGGGTTCTTCCTGGCGCTGTTCTTCAACATGCAGTTTCCGGGATCGACCTATCTGCGCGGCCTGTTTCTGGTCTCCTGGGTCATGCCGGGCCTCGTCACCGGCGCGATCTGGAACTGGCTTCTTGCCGGCGATTTCGGCGTGATCAACTTTTTCCTGCAGTCGATCGGCGTCATTGACGATCCGATCTTCTGGCGCTCGTCTCCGGACTTTGCGCTGTGGAGCGTGATCATCACCAACATCTGGTTCGGCACGGCCTTCAACATGATCCTGCTTTCGGTCGGCCTCGCCGCCATTCCGAAGGATCTCTATGAAGCCGCAAGCCTTGACGGCGCCAACGCATTCCGCCGCTTCTACACGATCACGCTGCCGATGATGCGCCCGACGATCGGCGCGCTTCTGTCGCTCGGCCTGATCTTCACCCTCCAGCAGTTCGACCTGTTTGCCGCGATCACCGATGGCGGTCCGAACAATTCCTCGAACGTCGCCCAGTACTGGGCCTGGCAGCTTTCCTTCCGTGAATACGACTTCGCACGCGGCGCGACCGTTTCGGTGCTGATGATCACACTCGTCATCATCGCGGCCGTCTTCTATGTGCGCTCGACCCGCCA
>NZ_CFHTCS010000067.1:0-15674 GCF_984369615.1 Martelella sp.
ACCATTCACCCACTGCACCCAAGTGTGGCTGTCGAGAATGAATTCCAGAGCAACAGCTTCAGAAGACCAGTCCCGTTCACGTCCATGGACACGTGACTCCTGGACACGCTCCTCGCGTGTTTCCTTCTTATCCGCGAAAGCCTGTTCCGCACGCGCCTCGGCCTGACGGTGGAACCCCCGGCGCTTGCCGCCGCAGCCGATCCCGCGCTGGTCGATTATATCGGCGCCGGACCGGTCTTTGCCACGCCCACCAAGCCCGACCACAAGACGCCGGTCGGCCTTGACGGGCTGAAAGCGCAGATTGCAGCGAGCCCGGTTCCCGCCGTCGCCATCGGCGGCTTGAAGACCGGGCATGTAGCCGAGGTTTTCGCCGTCGGCGCACAGGGCCTGGCCGTGGTCTCGGCAATCTGTGGCCAGCCCGATCCCGAGGCGGCTGCCCGCAGGTTCCGAACGGAGATCGACGGGCTCTCCGGTTGAACGATGTGCACCGGGCCGTGCCCGGCCTTCACGATTGCGCTTCAGCCAGGATTTCGGCCGCCTGCGCCGCTACGCCGGCGACGTCCATGCTGAGCGCCAGGTTGGCGCCGGCAAGCGTTTCAAGGTCGATCCAGCGGGCCTCGAGCGCGTCGTCGCCGGCAACCGGCTCGCCTCCAAGCCACCGGCACAGCACCGCGACCAGGACAAACTGGCGGCGCAGGCGGCCGTCCCCCGCATAGTCGAAGGCATCGACGGCGGTGAAGGTGCGGAGCGCCGTTGCATTGACGCCGGTTTCCTCCTTCAACTCCCGCAGGGCCGCCTGATGCAGCGTTTCGCCGCGTTCGATCTTGCCGCCGGGAAAGCCCCAGCACCCGGCATCGGGCGGATTGGCCCGGCGCACCAGCAAAACCCTGCCGGCGCGGATGACAACGGCAATGGTCGCGGCGATCGGACGATCGGGAAAGCGCTCCGTGGTCATGCTTGCCTCGCGTGCGCAGGCGCCGCGCACAACGCATCGGGCTGTTGCCTGCCGCTGCCGGCCGTCACCCTTTCCAGCGTTTCCTGCCGCAGGGTCTCAGCCAACCGGTCGGCGGCGGGCGCAATATCCGGCCTGCGCAGCAGGCGCAGTTCGATTGCCGGCAGTTCCGGGAGGCCGCATTCCCTCCCGGCACTGACGATATCCTCCGGCCTGGCATGGTCGGTGCGCACCGCAATGCCGAGACCCGACCGCAGCGCCGACCATACGGCCGGAAGGCTCGGCGTCGTCAGGGCGGGGCGCCAGCGCATCCGGCTTTTGTCCAGTGCGGCAAGCGCTGCCTGCCGGAACAGGCAGGGATGATTGAAAAGCACCAGCGGGACCGGATCGCTCCGCAGCGTCGCCAGCGTATCGGCGGTCGACAGCCAGCGCATCGGCAGGCGGCACAGCGTCTCGCCTTCGCCCGGGCTGCCGGCGCCGAAGAAGGCGATTGCGGCGTCAAGGCGACCGGTGCGCACGTCCTCGGCAAGGCTGTGGTTTTCGCCCGCGCGGATATCGACATGCACGGCGTCGTATTCGTTCAAGAAGGCGCTCAGCGTCGCGGGCATCACGTCATCGAAGAAATCCTGCGGCACGCCGAGGCGGACGGAGGCCGTCGTCGCGGCAACGCCCATCGAAAGTGCGGCCTCGTCATTCAGGGCGATGATCCTTCGCGCATAGGCGATGAAGGCGTCTCCCGCCTCAGTCGGCACGAGACCGCGGCCGCTGCGCCTGAAAAGCACGGTGCCGGTCTGTTGCTCCAGCTTCTTCAAATGCATGCTCACGGCCGATTGCGAGCGGCCGAGCTGCACCGCCGCCCGAGCAAAGCTGCCGAGGTCCGTTCCCACCACGACGGTGCGCAGCGCATCCATGTCAAAGGTCGTCAACACTTCAGAAATTCATAATCCATCAAGATCGGAATTCGATAAAGAAAAGTATTAGGCCGAAATGGCAGTGGGATCAAGGCGGAGAGGCCAGGCAATGCGCCGGGTCAATGCAGGTGCGGCATCACGGCGCTTCCAGGCGCCTCAGCGTCACCGGCGAACCGTCCGACAAAGTGTCGCTGGGATGCAGCACCACCTGATCGCCGGCGGCAAGCCCGTCGGTCACTTCGGCTGCCTCGTCGTTCATCCGGCCGATCTCGACCGTGGTGATCGCGGCCCTGTCGCCATCGACCCTGAAGACCTGCCAGTCATTGCCGGAGCGGAACAGCGCGGCGATCGGCACCTGCGTAACATTGTCGGCCTTCCAGATCACCAGCCGGGCATAGATGCGGAAGGCATTGCCGAGGCCTTCGGGCACGGTGTCGAAATCGAGGATCGCGTCGACCCGCTGCTCGGAAATGCCGAGCGCGGAGACCTTTTCATAGGCTGCGGGCTCGACGCGCCGGACGGTTGCCGCAACCGGCTCTCCGCCCCAGTCGACGATCTCGGCCTTCGTGCCGGCATGGATGTGAACAGCGTCCGTCGACAGAAGATCGACCACGGCTTCCAGATTGCGCGGGTCGCCGATATCGGCGATCTTGGCGCCGATCGCCACCGGCTGGGCGCTGCGGGCATAGATATCGAGGATGACGCCGTCGGCGGGGGCGGTCAGGTCGATGCAGCAGTCCTCCTCGTCTGCCAGAAGCGCCGCGCGCGGCTCGGATAGCCGTGCTTCTGCCGCCTTCATCTCCGCCTGGCGCAGGGATACCGTGGCTTCCGCCGCATTGAGCTGGGCCTTCGCCACGTCCACGGCGGTGACGGCCTGCTGCAGTTCCATCGCGGAAATCGTGTCGCGCTGGCTGAGATTGCGATAGCGCCGGAGCTGGTCGTCGGCCTGCTCGAGATTGGCCGACGCCTTCACCCGTTCGGCCTCGGCGATGGCGACCGCCACTTTCGCGGCATCGAGGGCGGCGCGCAACTCATCGCGGGTGCGCGGATCGAGAAGGGCGGATTGCGAGGGCAGGATTCGGGCAACCACGCTTTTACCCGCCTCCACCGCATCGCCCTCGTCAAAGCGGGTGCGCAGCATCTGCCCGGCAATCGGCGTGTGGATGGTGTAGATCTCCTTCACCCGCGTCTTGCCCTCCTGCAGGATGGTGACCTCCATTGGCCCGGACGCAATCCTCGCCACGTCGACGGCCACCGGCTTCTCGCGCATGGCGAGATAGACCCCGCCGATCACGGCGAGCGCCACGACGGCAAGAAGCCCTCTCCTGATCCACTTTCCCATTGGGTTACTCCCTCGTTTTCAGCACTTCGACGAGATCGAACCGGTCGATCCGCCGACGTACGATCAGCGCGGACAAAAGGCCGGCGATCACGACCACCAGCGACGCGCGCGCATAGCTGTCGAGATCGACGACGAACGGAATGGTGAACAGGTCGCTCGAAAACCCTGAAATCACCAGCTTGGCGAAGAAATAGCCAAGATACCAGCCGATCGGCTGGGCGAGCGTGATCAGTGCCGCGATTTCCACCAGCAGCACCTGCGAGACTTCCGCGCGGGAGAAACCGAGCACCCTGAGGCTCGCCAGCTCGCGTCCGCGCTCGGACAGCAGGATGCGCGCGGAATTATAGACGACGCCGAAGGTGATGACGGCCGCAAGCGCGATATAGATGGTCGACATGATGTCGATGTTTTCCCGCATCGTCTTGCGGAAGTTTTCCAGCGACAGCCGGTTGAGCGCCACGCCTGCAATCTTCGGCGTGTCCTTGACCGCGCCGTAGAAGGCGGCAAGCCGGGTCTCGTCGACGGCGATATTGGCGCCTGAAATCCGGCGACCGTCGCCGACCAGATGGTCGAGCGCCGCGTCGTCCATGAAGACGGCCAGGCCCAGAAAACTCTGCACGACCGAGGTGACCGGCACGTCGACGAGACGATGGTTTCGCGTCACGAGCTCGACCTCGGCCATGTCGCCGGTGGAAAGGCCGAGCGTTTCGGCCACCCGTTCGCTGATCATCAGCCCGTCTGGCGGAATGGAAAGCTGCACGGCATCCGGATCCACCACACGGGAGAGATCGTCGGAACTTGCAGCGCTGTTGATCGACAGATGCTTTTCGAGGTAGCCGTTGCGCAGTATCACCGGTTCGGACCGAAACCCTTCCGCGCGCATCACGCCGGGCAGGCGGCCGAGCGCAATGTGCGCCTCGGGCGTCAGCGCATCGGTGAAGCTGACGGTTGCGTCCTGGCGCTGCGTGTCGAAGAAGATCGCCCGGATCATCGCATCCATGGAATTGGAGGTGGACATGCCGACCGTCAGAAGCGCCACCGGCATGGCGATGCCGACCACGGTCATTGCCGCGCGCACCGGAAACCGCGTGATATTGCGCAGCGCCATGATCGTCAGTTCGGAGAGCAGGTGCGGCAGCCGGAATCCGAGCGAAAGCTGCCGGTAGCGCACCGGTTCGGGCGGGCGCATCGCAACGGCGGCCGGCAGGCTCGCCGCGCGATAGATCACCCTTGCCGCGCCCACCAAAGCGGCTGCGGCGGCCACGCCTCCCGCCAGGAGATAGACGTCCGGGCTCCAGTCGAACACCAGGAAGGGGAAGGTGTAGAAGCGCACGTATAGCCTGGTCATCGCCACGCCCCACCAGCTCCCGAGCGCAAAGCCGATCGCCGTGCCGATGATCACGATCACCAGCGTCAGCTTGATATAGTGCGCGGCGATGGCCGGGCTTGAAAAACCGAGCGCCTTCAACAGGCCGATCTGTTCGCGCTCGAGCGCGATCATCCGCGACAGCACCATGTTGACGAGGAAGGCGGCAACCCCGAGGAAGATTGGCGGCAAAACCCCCGCCATCGCCTTCAGCTGCGTCAGTTCGCTGTCCACGAAGGCGTTCGATATCTGCCGGTCGCGGCCATAGGCGCCGATCCCGCCATAGGGGGAGAGCAGGCCGTCGAGGCGTTCGATCACCGCCTCTTCATTGGCGTTGCGCCCGAGTTGCAGCGCCACCTCGTTGAACGCGCCGTCCATGTCGAATATGCCGTCAAGCACGGTTTCCGGCATATAGAGGATGCCGTAGCGGGCATTGTCCGGCACCATGTCGCCCGGGCCGATGGCGTAGACATATTCGGGCGAGAGAACGATGGTGGTGATGGTGAGACGGCGCTTCTTCCCGTCCATCAGCGCCTCGAAACGGTCTCCGGGCGCAAAGCCGTGCGCCTTGGCGAAATTCTCCGAAACCGCCACCTCGCCGACGCGGTTCGGGTCGGGCAGGCGCCCGGCGCGGATATAGACGCGGTTTAAGAGTGGCTCGCCGCTGTCGGGCGTCGAGACCACGGTGGCGGCGGCCGGGGCCTGCATGCCGGTAATGTCGAGAATGGCGGGCTTGACCACACGGAAATCGGCGCGCAACACCCCGTCGATCGCCCGTATCTCCTCGGCCAGCCGGTCGGGCGCGCGGGTCACCGTGGCAAAGACGTCGGCGAAGCGATAGCGGTCATAAAACGTGTCGCGCGTCTCGATCAGCGAGCGGTAGACGCCGACGGCCATGATCAGCACAGCCACGCCGCAGGCCAGCACCAGCGCAACCGCCAGAAGCTGCGCCCAGAGGCGGCGCACGTCGCGCAGAAGCTTGCGGTCGAGGACTGCTACCATTTTATGTCCACCGGGTTCAGGCGCTCCTCGTTGACCTCGGTGCCCTCGATCCGCCCGTCGCGGAAGGTGATGACACGATGGGCGATCCTGCGGATATCGGCATTGTGGGTGATGATGGCGACCGTGGCGCCAAGCTCCTCATTGATGCGGCAGAGCACCTCGAGCACGAGAATGCCGGTCTTCGAATCGAGCGCGCCGGTCGGCTCGTCGCAGAAGAGAACCTCCGGCCGCTTGGCAATGGCACGGGCAATGGCGACCCGCTGCTGCTCGCCGCCGGACATCTGGGCCGGAAAATGATCCAGCCGATGTTTCAGCCCGACCATTTCCAGCGCCTCTTCGGGCGGCATCGGGTTTTTCGAGATCGCCGCCACCAGCGCCACATTCTCGCGCGCCGTCAGGCTCGGAATCAGATTGTAGAACTGGAAGACGAAGCCGACATGGGCGCGGCGATAGCGCGTCAGCTTCCATTCGGGATAATCGGAAATGATCTCGTCGCGAAACCGGACCGTACCCGAGCTCGCCCGGTCGAGCCCGCCGACAATGTTCAAAAGCGTCGACTTGCCGCTGCCCGAGGGGCCGAGCAGCACCACCATCTCGCCGTCGAAGAGGTCGAGATCGACGCCGGCCAGCGCCTTCACCTCGACCTCGCCGCTCGTATAGACCTTCGATATGCCGCGCGCGGAAAAAATCGGCTTGCGGCGATTGTCGTCGGTCTTGGCTGTTTGCTGGTCCTGCATGGCCTCTCCCGCAGCGGCGATTGCCGCCGGCTCCCGCCTGCGGCGAGCTTACCGGCAAACCGGCTCAAGTCCAGTGTGCGGAAAGAAGAAATCGCCACCTTGACGCGCATCAAGAAGGAGAGACTCAGGCACGAAAAAGGCGCGACGGAATAGCCGCCGCGCCTCACAGGCCTCAATGCGGGTGCGGGGCGGGTCCGGGCTTACTCGCGGACGGCCGTCCAGCCCTGATACTCGTCGATATTGTCCGCCGTGATCAGCTGCGGCTCGAGCAGGACGGTGGTCTCCTCGATATCCTCGCCCTGATAGAACTTGTAGCCAAGCTCAAGCGCTTCGCCCGCCATGACGTAGGGGTCCTGGGAGGCGGAGGCCTTCAGCAGCGAATTCGGGTCTTTCAGCGATTTCTCCGTGTCCGGCGCTCCGTCAACGCCGGTGATGATGATGTCGGTGCGACCGAGCTGCTTGGCGGCAAGCTGGGCGCCGAGCGCCATCGGGTCATTGGCGCCGAAGACCGCGTCGAGATCGGAGAAACGGGTCAGCAGACCCTGCATCACATTCATGCCGCCTTCGCGCGCGGCCAGGCCGTTCTGGTCGTTGGAAACGACATTGATGCCGTCATTGGCCTCGAACACCTCCATGCAGCCGGTGAAACGGTCATTGAGCGAGGAGGAGGACGGGCCCTTGATGATGGCGACATTGCCTTCGCCGGAAAGCGCGTCGACGATGTACTGGCAGGCCTTCTGGCCGGCGGCGATATTGTCCGTCATCACGGTCACGTCAGCGCCCGGCGCGGAAACGTCGAAGGCGGCGATCGTGATGCCGGCGTTCTTCGCGCGGTTGACGGCGGGCGCGATCGCCGTGTCGTCCACGGCGTTCAGCATGATGATGTCGACGCCCTTGGCGATGAAGTTGTCGATCTGGCTCACCTGCTTGTTGAGGTCGTAGTCGGCGGAAACCGAGGTGATCTCGACATCCGGGTTGATCTCGCGGGCGCGGTCCTCGATGCCCTTGATGGTGGCGACGAAGAACGGGTTGCCGAGCAGGCCGACGGAAATGCCGATGCTGTTCAGTTCCTTGTCCTGCGCCTGCGCGCCGGACGCCGTCATGGCGATGGCCGCTGCCGCGCCAAGAAGAAGTTTCTTCGAAATCTGCATGGGTTTGCTCCTCCGCTTTTCGCGTTTCATGCGTTGATGAAGGGCCTTTACGTCCTGTCGGAACCCTTGCCGCGGAAGCGGTCGAGGGTGACGGCAGCGATAATGACAAGGCCCTTGATGATGAACTGCCAGATGTCCGACGTTCCCGTCAGGATCAGGCCGTTCGAGAGGACAGCGATGATCAGCGCACCGATCAGCGTGCCCCAGATCGAGCCGACGCCGCCAACGAAACTGGTACCGCCCAGAATGACGGCGGCGATTGCGTCGAGCTCATAGGATTGTCCGAGTTGCAGGCCGTTGGCCGCATAAAGCCTGGCCGCCGACATAACGCCGCCAAGCCCGGCCATCAGGCCGGAGACGCCGTAGACGAACAGGAGCACAAGCGGCACCTTGATGCCCGTCAGCCGGGCGGCCTCCTGGTTGCCGCCGACGGCGTAGATCCAGGTGCCGAGCACCGTGCGGCGTAGCACGAACCAGGAAATCAGGATGACCAGAAGCGCGATGATGGCAAGGATCGGCACGCCCAGGATCGCGCCGTTGCCGATCACCGCGAATGGCAGTTCGGCGTTGAAAACCGTCGTGTCGTTGCCCATCAGCCGCGCCACGCCGCGCACCGCCGTCAGTGACCCGAGCGTGACGATGAAGGGCGGCAATCGCAGGAATGCGACCAGCGCGCCGTTGGCAAGGCCGAAGACGAGGCCGAGCGCCAGCCCTGCCGGCACGCCGATCCAGCCGAGCGCCGGGTTGAGCGAGAACATCACCGCCGCCATGGCGGACGCAGCAAGGATCGAGCCGACCGAAAGGTCGATGCCCCCGGTCAGGATGACAA
This sequence comes from Martelella sp., assembly GCF_984369615.1. Classification (NCBI taxonomy): domain Bacteria; kingdom Pseudomonadati; phylum Pseudomonadota; class Alphaproteobacteria; order Hyphomicrobiales; family Aurantimonadaceae; genus Martelella; species Martelella sp. The sequence continues at coordinate 8,291 of NZ_CFHTCS010000067.1, forward strand.
AAGTCATGCCGGCCGCCAGTACGATGTTGATCGAGGCCTGCTGCATGACGATCGACAGATTGTTGACCCCGAGAAACTTGCCGGTCAGAAGCTGGAATCCGATGGCCAGCAGGATCAGCACCGGCAGCATGCCGAGCGTCTTGATCAGCGTGCCGACCTGGTAGGACCGGCCGTTTGCCGCCCCCTTCTGCGCCTCAGTCATAGATGTCCTCCTTCGGCCTCTTAGCGCCGTGTGTCATGCCGCGGCCCCGGTTCCCGTGGAAAGCCGCATGATTGCTTCCTGTTCGATCGCTGCCCCGTCTGACGACTTGACCTCGCCGGCAATCTCGCCCTCGCGCATGACGATGACCCGATCGGCGACATTGATGATTTCCGGCAGTTCGCTGGAGATCATCACCACGGCGAGACCCTGGCGCGCCAGCTCATCGATCAGCCGGTAGATTTCGGATTTCGCGCCGACATCGACGCCGCGGGTCGGCTCGTCGAGAATGATCACCTTCGGTTTGACTTCGAGCAGCCGTCCGAGCAGCACCTTTTGCTGGTTGCCGCCCGACAGCGAACCGACATTGACGAAAGGCGAGGGCGCGCGGATCGACAGTTTCTCGAACTCGGCGCGCGCCCGCTTGCGCGCCGCCTTGAAATTGCGCGTTCCGGCGGGTCCCGAATCCTCGCCCATGACGCAAATGTTGATGTTGTCGGCAATCGTCATGTCAAGGAACAGGCCGAGCTGCTTTCGGTCTTCCGTCAGGTAGACGATGCCGGCGTCAAGCGCGGCGCTCGGGCTTTGCGGGGTCACCTCCCGTCCCTCGAGCAGCACCGTGCCCGATGTCGCCCTGTCGGCGCCGTAGATCAGCCGGGCAAGTTCGGTGCGCCCCGAGCCGACAAGGCCGGAGACGCCCAGCACCTCGCCGCGCCGGACGGAAAAGGAGCAATCGCGCACCTTGCGGCCGGCGCTCATATTGCGCACCTCGAGAACGGTTTCGGCGGTTTCGTCGCGTTCGACATGCGCCTTCTTGTAGAAGGTCGAGAGGTCGCGCCCGACCATCATCGAGATCAGCCGTTCGGCGCTCAGTTCGTCGCGGTCGAGCGTGCCGATATATTTGCCGTCGCGCAGCACCGAGCAGCGGTCGGCGAGCCGGTAGACCTCCTCCATACGGTGCGAGATATAGATGATGGCGATGCCGTCGGCCTTGAGCGCCGCGATCACGTCGAACAGGCGCTCGGTCTCGCGGCTCGACAGCGAGGTCGTCGGCTCGTCCATGACGATGATCCGGGCATTGGTGGACATGGCCCGGGCGATCTCGACGAGCTGGCGTTCGCCGAGCGAGAGAGAGCCGACCACCGTCGAGGGCGAGAAATCGACGCCGAGGCGTTTCAGCAGCGGCGCGGTGCGCGAACGCATCTCCGCGCGGTTGACGATGCCGGAGCGCGCGCGCTCATTGCCGAGGAAGATGTTTTCGGCGACCGTCAGGTTGGGCGCGAGCGAGAGCTCCTGGTAGATCACGGCGACGCCCATGGCCTTGGCCGCCTTGGGATTGCCCTCCGGCACCGGCTTGCCGCCGACCAGAATGGTGCCGCCCCTGTCCGGCGTATAGGCGCCGGAGAGGATTTTCATCAGGGTCGATTTGCCGGCGCCGTTTTCGCCCATCAGCGCGTGCACCTCGCCGCCATGGGCGGTGATCGCGACATCCTCAAGGGCCCTGACGGACCCGAAGGTCTTCGAAATGCCCTCCATTTCCAGAACCGGGCGTGCGGTCTCGGTCATGTGTCGGTCTCTCCCTTTCGCGCGGCAATGATATAGTCGACGCCTTCCTCCTCGAGCATGCGGGCATCGGCATCGGCGAGGCCGTCATCGGTCACGAGCCTGCGGATCTGGGCAAAGGGCAGGGACAGCGTCGATGTCCGTTCGGCAAACTTTCGGCTGTCGACGAGCACGATGATCTCGTTGGCGAAGGCTGCCATGTCGCGGGTCAGCTGGACCAGCAGCGGATTGGTCTCCATCAGCCCTTGCCGTTCAATGCCGAGCGCGCCGACGAAGAACTGCGAGGCATAGAAGGCGCGTTCGTCGGCGAACCGGTCATAGACGATGCCGGGCTCCCGGTGCAGGTCGCCGCCGCCGATGGTCAGCTGGCATTCGCCATATTCGGCGAGATAGGCGGCGAGCGGCATGGAATGGGTGAAGACCCTGAGATTGCGCCGGGCAATGGCCATGCCGAAGTGAAAGCAGGTTGAGCCGCCGTGAATGATAATCGACGTGCCGTCGCGCACGAGCGTCGAGGCGGCCGCCGCGATCGCCCGTTTCTGCTCCACGGCGATATCGCGGTTTTCCATGAAGGGAAGGGGTATGGCGCGCCTGGCGTGATGCCCCTTTTCGGCCGCGATGCCGCCATGTACGCGCTGGCCGAAACCTGCCTTCTCAAGCTTGTCGATGTCGCGCCGGACGGTCGCCGCGGACACGCCCGTCGCGTCGGTCAGTTCGGTGACCGAGAGAAAGGGGTGCTCAGCAAGCAGGGCCAGTATTTTCTGGTGCCGGTGCAACTCCGCCATTCCGTCCTCCCGTACGGAATTCCATTCCCGGAAAATGAACCAGAAGAATCAGAAAAGCAAGATTTTGTGCGTACTTTTGGTCGAAAACTGTTTTGATGCGATCAAAAGATGATCGATATCAATCATTTCGTGCCGGAGCTGGCGTTTTCGCATCTCTTGCGACGGTATTTGACGGAACTGGCGGCGGGCGCGGGCGACCGGCGGGTCCGCATTCGCCGCCGCACTGGCTCAGGCTGCTCTCAGCCTGGTCAGGTGCTTCTCGATATCGGCGACCGACTGATTGGCGAGTTCCTTCTGGATTTCCTCGCGCATCGCCGCCGTCGTCTCGGGCGTGAGATGAGGCCGCAACGCGCCAATGGCGGGCGGAGGCGCGATCAGCACAAAATCCTCGATCGTCTTGTCATAGACGAGCGCGTTGAGGCGCTCGGCCGTGCGTTTGAGAAATTCCTGCTCGGCCTGTTCATGCCAGTCGGTTTCCTCCATCGCGCTGCGCCCGTTGCCGACCGAGGAATGCGAGCGGCCGGGCCTGTCCGTGCCGATCTCGCGCGACGGCGCATCCTCCTGGGCTGAGCGCTCTGCCACCCGCAGGTTCAGGCTTTCGGCATCGCCGATATTCTCCATGAACAGCGCCCGTGCTCCATCACAGACGACGACCCAGGATTTATGGGGAAGTTTGAACAGGCTCATGGCGGACCTCCTCTTTGAGACGGGGATATATTTGCCTGAACGTAAAACCGTTCGGGCAGGCCGAATGTTCCTTGCGAAAGACGGCAGAATTTTGCGGGTGCCGCGCCGGACGGTCACTCGATCGCCGGCAGGACGTCCAGAATGCGGGCTGCCTGGCGGGCGGCGGCGGCCGTCGGCGGCCAGACGAGGGAAAGCGTGAGGCTGAAACGATCGGAAAGCGGAATGCTGCCGATGGGCGCCGCCATGGCGAGGAAGGCGGCCTGCGGCAGGACGGCAACGAAATCGTGCTCGACGACGAGGTTGACGATGATCGGAAGGGAATCGACCTCGACCATGCGCATGGCCGCCCGTTCGGCCTCGCTCAGCTTTTCGGCGAAAAGCAGATCGGCCTTCTGCCGCAGTCCGCTCTTCAGACTCGGCACCGCGACAGGCCGCTTCAGAACCAGATTGGCGATGTCCCCGCCGCTCTTTTCGATCAGTCTTCGCGGGCCGACGACGGAAAGCCTTGAGCGGGAGATCGCCCGGCGCTCGAAACTCTCGGGGATCGACTCGGTATCAAGCAGCGCCACGTCATAGATGCCGCCCTGCAGGCCGCGCATCAGTTCGTCCGCCGTGGTGGAGGAGATGAACAGCGGCGCGCCGGGGCGCTGCTCGAGCCACCGCGCGGAAAGCCGCGCGAGCGCCCGTGCCGTGTTGCTCTCGTAGCCGAGCGGGATCACGGACCCAAGATGGCAGGTGGAAACGGTGCGGCGGAACTGGCGGTCGGCGCTGCCGGTCAGCCGCCTCCAAACCTCCTCCAGCGTCTCGGCGAGGGCGAGCGCCTGCTGGCCGGCGGACGTCAGGTCTATGCCGTCTGCGCTGCGGGTGAAGAGCGCCCGGTTCATGTCCGCCTCGAAGGCGGAGATCTGGCGGGAAAGCTGCGGCTGGCCGATGCCGATCTCGCGCGCCGCGCGGCGGATGCTGCCCGCGCGCGCCGCCTGGCAGAAGCGGGACAGCGTCAGGATGCTGACCGACAGCATCGCCTTGCGCCCGGCATCGATGTCGGCGAGTTCTCCGAGCGCACGGGCCGTGCCCGCCGCAAGGGCGATATCCGGCATCAACCGCCGGCCCTCGAGCGTCAGCGACAGGCGCGATCCGGCCTTCTGCACCAGCGGCGTGGCCAGCTCGGTCTCCGTCCTGTCGACGGCCGCAGCCATGCTCGCCGGCGGGCGCCTGAGCGCGCGCGCCGCCGGGCGCAGGCCGCCGCATTTCAGAACCTCATACACGCTGCAGAGTGTCAGGGTGTCCATACGCGCCTGCCATTTGCTGCTGGTTATTTTATAGGCAAAAACGTCATTGCATAAATCCGGAGCATCTCCCGTTCATCATATGGGATATCCCGTCTTCGGCAATAATCCAATACGCTTGCCTTCAACAAATGGGGAACCGAATGCGCGCGAAGAACAACGCCATCATGTTTTCAGGCCAGCCGCTGGACTTCGACATCCTGTCGCGGATCGGCGCGGGCCTAGCGCTGCCGGTCGTCACCCAGGCGGGGATCGAGCGGGTCGAGCGCGCCCATCAGGTGGTGCGCGACCGGCTTGCCGAAGGACTTTCGATCTACGGCGCCAATACCGGCGTCGGCGCGATGAAGGATACCGAGTGGACGGTCGAGGCGCTGGAGGATTTCAATCTCGGCCTCGTGCGCGCCCATCATTTCGGAACGGGAGATCCTTTCCCGGTCGAGATCGTCCGCAATGCGATCGCGATCCGCATCAACACGGCGCTGACCGGTCGGGTCGGCTGTTCCATGGCACTTGTGGAAGCCTTTCAGGCGCTGCTCGAACATGACGTGATCCCGGTCGTGCGCCGCACCGGCTCCATCGGTTGCGCCGACATCGGCTTGATGGGCCAGGTTTCGGCGGCGCTCACCGGCGTCGGCGATGCGGTCTATCAGGGCCGCCGCATGCCGGTGACCGAGGCATTCGCAGCAACCGGCCTGCAGCCCTTGCGCATGGAGCCGCGCGACGCGCTCGCTTCCTTCTCGCTGAACGCCATCGGCTATGCTTCCGCCGCCTCCGCCTTGCACAAGGCCGCCCTTGCCGTGCGCGTGCTCCTGGCGACGGGCCTTGCGACGGCGGGCGCCATGGGCGCTGCGATCGCGCCGTGGCGCTCGGTGGTCGAAGTGGGCACGCATGCGCATGCCGATATCGGCGTCTGGCTCTGCCGCGCCTTCGACGACTGGTGCTGGACGTCTGCAAGCCATGTGCAGGACCCGTTGTCGATCCGGATGATGCCGCAGGTCTTCGGCACGACGATCGAGAGCCTGACGATTGCCGGCCGGACAATACTGGCCGCCACCGGCCGCACCGATGACAATCCGGTGGTCATCGGCAATGAGGTGCTGACCTCCGGCGGATCCCTGCCGCTCGATGTGACGATCTACATGCAGGCCGCCCAGATTGCCATGGCCCATGTGGCGCGCAACATCTTCAACCGCTGCGTCATCCTCGCGAACGGGGGGCGGCGCGACCTGCCGGTCAATCTCGTGCCGCATGGCACGGTCGCCACCGGCTTCGGCCCGATCCTGAAGCTCGCCGGCGATCTCTTCATCCGGACGCAGTCGCTGTCGGCGCCGATATCGGCGCAGTCGCTGGTGGTGGCCGGCGGGATCGAGGACGAGGCGGCCTTCCTGCCGCTGGTGGTCGAACGCTTCGAGCGCCAGGTCAGGGCGCTGCGCCGCATGGCAGGGCTTGAGGCGCTGCTTGCCGCCCAGGCCATGGATATTTCGGGCGATGAACCGCGCGGCGTCGCAAATCTGGTCTATGCTATCGTCAGATCGCATTCCGCGCTCTATCTGAAGGACAGGCCGCTTTCGAGCGAGGTCGAGCAGATCGAAGAGGAACTCGGCTCGGATGCGACAATGACCAGACTGATCGAACAGGCGCCGCTGGCCCTGCTCGATGACTTTTTCGCACTCGCACCGCCTGAAACGGCTTGAGGCCGCGGGCGACACAGCAAGGTTCTCACGAGGACCGTCAAGAGAGGGACAGATCATGAAACGACTTGCTATACTGACCGGCGCGCTCGCCATCTCGGCCTTTGCCTTCGCAGGCGCCGCCTCGGCCGATCCCGTCGTGGTTTCTTCCAAGATCGACACGGAAGGCGGGGTGCTCGGCAACATCATCCTTCAGGCGCTTGAGGCCAACGACATTCCGACGGAAAACAAGATCCAGCTCGGCGGCACGCCGATCGTCCGCCAGGCAATCACGCAGGGCCAGATCGACATCTATCCCGAATATACCGGCAATGCCGCCTTCTTCTTCAACAAGACCGACCTTCCGGTCTGGAACAAGCCGGAGGCCGGCTATGAAGAGGCCAAGAAGCTCGACTATGACGCCAACAAGATCGTCTGGCTGACGCCGGCTGACGCCAACAACACCTGGGCAATCGCCCTGCGAAAGGATGTCGCCGATCCGAACAATCTTTCGACCATGAGCGAATTCGGCGCCTTTGTCGCCGATGGCGGCACGGTGAAGCTTGCGGCATCCTCCGAATTCGTCACCTCGCCGGCGGCGCTTCCGGCCTTCGAGAAGGCCTATGGCTTCGATCTCACCTCCGGCCAGCTGATCCAGCTTTCCGGCGGCGATACGGCGGCAACGATCGCGGCTGCGGCAAAGCAGACCTCGGGCGCCAACGCCGCCATGGTCTACGGCACCGATGGCGGGATTGCGCCCTCGGGCCTCAAGGTGATGGAAGACGACAAGGGCGTGCAGCCGGTCTATCTGCCGACCCCGATCATCCGCGAGGTCCGGCTCGAGGAATATCCTGAGATTGCCGAGATCCTGAAGCCGATCTTCGAGGGGCTGACGCTTGAAACCCTGCAGGACCTCAACGGTCGCGTCCAGGTCGGCGGCGAGCCCGCCGATGCGGTTGCCAAGGACTACCTGACCTCGAACGGGTTTGTGAAGTAAGGCCGGAATCGGCAGCAATGCAGCAAAAACAATCTCCCCCCTTGAGGGGGAGATGCCCCGACAGGGGCAGAGAGGGGTGAACCCTCTCCAACGAGGCACGGTGTATGCGGCTCTTGCCCTTACCCCCCTCTGTCGCTTTCGCGACATCTCCCCCTCAAGGGGGGAGATTAAAGGGACATATCGCACCCCGCCGCAAG
>NZ_CFHTCS010000068.1:0-15617 GCF_984369615.1 Martelella sp.
TTGAGCCCAGCCACGGCGGTATCGGCGGCCGCCTTCATGTGGTCCGGCGGCGTGCCGAAGAAGATGGTGCGCGACAGCGGCGCGTGATAGCGGCGGTAGCAGCCCGCCTGTTCGATGAAGGTTGCCTCGCCCATGCGGAATTCATCGCTGTTCCAGGTGAGGTGCGGCGCGGAGGCATCGGCCCCGGAAGGCAGAAGCGGCATGATGGCGGGATAGTCGCCCCAGGCATCGTCGACGCCGTCGATCGCCGTCTTCAGCAGTTCGCCGACGAAACGGTTCTTCTTCATGCCCGGCTCGGCAATCTCCATGGCATGCGACATCACTCTGTCGGAAATCTTCGCCGCCTTGCGCATGAAGGCGAGTTCCTCGTCCGATTTGACCACGCGCTGCCAGTCGACAAGACCGGAACCATCGATGATCGTCGCCTCGGGAAGGCCTTCGACCAGCGCCTTGTGGCCGGCGGCGGAATAGTAATAGGCGGTCATCTCAACGGCGATGCGGTTTTTCCCGTGGCCGAGTTCCCGGATCTTGTCGGCCAGGTCATCCATGGGGTGGCAGCCGGCGGCCTGCACATAGCGGTCGGCGTAATAGATGATGTGGTCCTCATCGATATAGGAGGTGCGGCGCGCGCCGTTGGCATCCATCAGCCGGCCCCACCAGAACGGCATGCCGGTCGGGGTCACCAGCACGGCCTGATCGACGTAAAAAGACCAGCCGTCATAGCCGGTCAGCCAGTTCATGCCGGCCGGCGCGGTGACGACCAGCACATCGATGCCCCAGGCCTCCATGGCCTTGCGGGTCAGCGCCAGGCGGCGGTCATATTCGGATCGGGAGAAAGGCAGCGCTGGCATGGTTCCCTCATTTTATTTGTGCACAACAGACGCAGGCGATCAGAAAAATGCGTAAAAAGAAACGAAAATCGACAAATTTAGGCCCGTTTTCGGGTTGACTTTCATGCATTGTCGCTCTGTTGTATACAACACGTTTTCCATGTCCGGCGCAACAGGTTTCAAACGTCAAAAACATCCGGACGATGCAGTTCTTCAAACACCCGCACCGCGAGGACAAAGATGCTCACCAACGACCAGCTCGACCGTTTCGACCGCGAGAATTTCTTTCATCCCTCGACCCATCTCGCCCAGCATGCGCGCGGCGAAAGCGCCAGCCGCATCGTCAAGACGGGCAAGGGCGTGTTCATCGAGGACCGCGACGGCAAGACGCTGCTGGATGCCTTCGGCGGCCTCTACTGCGTCAATGTCGGCTACGGACGCGAGAGCATCATCGAGGCGATCGCCGAGCAGGCGCGGGAGCTTGCCTATTACCACGCCTATGCCGGCCACGGCACGGAAGCGGCGATCAACCTTGCCAAGATGGTGATCGACCGCGCGCCGGAGCACATGTCCAAGGTCTATTTCGGCCTGTCGGGTTCGGATGCCAACGAAACCAACATCAAGCTCGTCTGGTATTACAACAATATTCTCGGCCGCCCGGAAAAGAAGAAGATCATCTCGCGCTGGCGCGGCTATCACGGCTCCGGCCTGATGACCGGTTCGCTGACCGGCCTTCCCGGCTTCCAGAGGAAGTTCGACCTGCCGCTGGAGCGGGTGTTCCACACCACCGCGCCCTATTATTTCCGCCGCGACGATCTTGCCATGAGCGAGGCCGATTTCGTCGCCCACTGCGTCGCCGAACTGGAACATCGGATCGAGCGCGAAGGCGCCGACACGATCGCCGCCTTCATCGGCGAGCCGGTGCTCGGAACGGGCGGCATCGTGCCGCCGCCGGCAGGCTATTGGGACGCCATTTCCGCCGTTCTCGAAAAGCACGACATCCTGCTGATCGCCGATGAGGTCGTCACCGGCTTCGGCCGTCTCGGCAGCATGTTCGGCTCGGCGCATTTCGGCCTGAAGCCCGATCTGATCACCATCGCCAAGGGGCTGACATCCGCCTATGCTCCGCTTTCCGGCTCCATCGTTTCTGAAAAGATGTGGAAGGTTCTGGAACAGGGCACCGACGAGAACGGCCCGATCGGCCATGGCTGGCCCTATTCCGCGCACCCGATCGGGGCTGCCGCCGGCGTTGCCAATCTGAAGCTGATCGACGAATTGGGCCTGGTCAAGAACGCCGGCGAAACGGGAGCCTATTTCCGCGCCGCGATGAAGGATGCGCTCGGCGAACACGCAAATGTCGGCGATGTGCGCGGCGAGGGCATGTTGCTCGCCGTCGAATTCGTCAGGGATCGCCAGAGCCGCACCTTCTTCGATCCGGAGGAAAAGATCGGCTATAGGCTGGCCGCCGCCCTTCTCGCGGAAGGCGTCATCGCGCGCGCCATGCCGGAGGGCGATATTCTGGGCTATGCCCCGCCGCTGTGCCTGACCCGTGAAGAGGCCGACCGGATCGTCGCCGCGACGAAGAAGGCGGTGACGGCGGTTCTCGGCTGAGGGCAGGGCGTCGGAAGCGCCGCAGAGGGCGGTATTCCTCTCGCGGCAGGAAGCATCGGTCGTTCAGACTGTTGGCAGACGGCCCGCGCCGGGTTTGCAGCGTCTGTTCATGCTCAATCACGCTCGTCGATGCGTTTCACAAGTGCGTCGACGAGCGTGTCGTCGAGATAATGCGGGCCGTCAAAGAGATAGAGCGCGTATCCCTCCATGAGGGCGATTTGCGGCATGAGCTCCTGCACCGTCGCGGGCCGGAAGCCGCCCTGGGGGAGCGGGCGAAAGGCTTCGGCGATGACGCGCAGGCGATCCTTGCCGAGCCGGGCGGAAAGCGCGTCGGCATAGTCGCGCGCCGTCTGCGGGGAGCGCGCCGCGACGCCGGCACCGTCCTGGAAGAAGACGCCGACATCTGCCGGCAGCCAGGTCGAAAGCCAGTCGGCAAGGGCCTCGCCGCCGATATTGCTGTTGTCGTAGACGCTGATCCAGAGCGGGCGCGGTAGAAGCGCAAGCGCCTTTGGCATCACCTCCGCCGCCTCCTTCCAGGTCGGGTCCACCTCGACCGGAAAATAATAGCCCTCGACCGCGAGCGGCGGTTTCTTGCCTGCAATGGCGGCCGAGGTCCTTGCCAGCTGCAGCGCGTTCTCGCGCGCTTTCTTCTCGTCAAAATCGCCGGCAAGGCCGAGCGTGACATGCCGGGCCCAGGGCTCTTTGGCGATGCGCCGCCAGTCCGGCATCTGCGTGGGCGCCTTCCCGCCAGTGCCGCGGGCAAAACCGATACCGTCGACAAGGATCCACTGGATGAGAAGATGGTCCGCGCCGAGACGCTGCCATTCGCCCTCGGGCTTTGCGGTCGCATCGTCGACCTGCCAGACGATGCCGGTGACCGGCCCATCGATGCGCGCCGCGCGGTCGCCGGGCGACAGGATGAGGAAGCGCCCCAGAAGAAAGGCGCCGCCCAGCAAGAGCACGGCCGGCAGGACCCTGAGCAGGCGGCGGGTCATATCATCAGGTTGAGGGAAGCGAACCATCCGCGCGCCCTGTCGTCGCCGCCGAGCCTTGCCCGGTACTGGCCGTTGATATCGATATGCGACATCGGCGCTTCGTACCGCGTCTGGCGGAACCAGTAGCGCAGGTTGATCCCCGGTCCCGCGCCCAGCGCGAACTCCGTCGCATAGCTGTTGTTGTAGTCCGCCGCGATGCCGATATAGGGCGTGACGATGAGGGTCCCGTCATCGTTGAGCGCGAAGCTGCGGCCGAGGCTCGCATTTGCCAGGGCGAAATCCTCGTCACTGTCGAAATAGCGGCCCGCCTCGCCATAATACCAGCCCGTCCACCAGGCTTCCGAGCCGGGCATCAGGTCGGTGTTGAACCCGTCCGAGATGGCCGCCCGCACCAGCGTGTCGTCGCGGCTGTAGCGCCCGATCTTGAAGTAACGCGCGGCTTCCAGCGCCAGGTTGAGATTGGTAAACGGCTTGACGCGCACGCCCGCCGCTCCCTGCATGGTCGATAGCCCGACAGCGCCGCCGAGCGAATCGTAGACCGTGGTGAACTGGCGGACAAAGAGATCGACCGTGCGTCCGTCCCGGTAGCCGATGACCGGCGGTCGCCAGAAGACTTCCGAGCCGAGCTGCATGCTGCGCCCGGCAGACGCCGGCGGCGTGATGTAGCCGTCGGAAATGCCGGTGCTGCCGTAAAAGAGGCCGATATTGGCGCCCCAGCGCCGCGAAATGTCCGAAACCTCGCGTCTGAGGCTGAAAAGCCCTTCCGGCGACAGGGAGAGCCTGCCGGCATCCACCTCGTCGATTGCCCGTTTCAGCCAGGAGACCGCATCCTCGTTGTGGTAATCCCGCCTTGCGGCATAGGCCGCGTCAATCAGCTGGCTGCCGTCAAGATCGCCGGCCTGATAGGCCTTGCTGAAGGCGTCATAGGCAAGCGCGCGGTCGCCGAGGCGGGCGGCGAGATAGGCGGTTTCCGTCGGACCGATCGGCGCGAGAACGCCGTCCCCGGCGGCAGCGCGCAGGCCCGCGCGGGCGCGCCGGTTTTTGCCCTCGGCCATCAGCAGGTCGAGCCCGGCAATGGCCACATCCGCCTGCTGCCTCTCTCCCTTCGCCAGACGTTCCGCCTGTTCAAGCGCGGTCGCGGCGGCGGTGAAGCTCTCCATCGCGGTCAGCGCCTTTGCCCGCGCCAGCCAGACGGCGGCATCCGGGCTATCGCCGAGGGGCATGAGCGCCTGATAGGCGGTTTCGGGCGCATCCGTCGCCATGGCTGCGGCGGCGAGGTTCAGCCGGAGACCGGTCTCGTCTGCGGTTTCACCGGGCAGGGCGAGCGCCTGTTCAAAATCGGCGCGCGCGCCGGTCTGGTCCCCGAGCGCCTGCCGGATGACGCCGCGCTGGCCGAGCAGCGTGCGGTCCGGACCGAAGCGGGCGATCGCCGCATCGACGACGCGCAGCGCGTCTTCCCGGTCGCCGTTGCGATTGAGGACATCGACCAGCAGCACCTGATAGGAGCGGTTGCCGGGCGCGTGGCGCGCCGCCTGCCATGCGGGCCCAAGTGCTGCTTGCGGATCATCGCGCCGCAGCGCCGCATAGGCTTTTTCGGCGGCTCTTGCCGCCGGCGAGGCGGCGGCCGTTCTCGCCTTCATCTCCGCCAGGGCCTTTTCGGCATTGTCGAGAAGCGCGCGATAGTCATCATTGTCCGGCGCAAGCCGGACGGCATCTCCGGCATTGATGACGGCCTTGCGGTATTCGCCGTTCTCGTAGGCGCGGTAGGCGGCATCCGCTGCCTTGTAAGCGGGGTCTTCTGTTGCGGGGAGAGCTGCTTCAGGGGGCTTTTCCGGCGCTGCCGCGACAGGGCTTTGCGCCGCCTGCGCCGTCTGCCCGTCCCGCTCCTGCCTGATGCCGGCAGCGCGCTCGGAAAGCCGGCGGACGGCCTCGGCGTCGAGGCCCGGTTCGGCGACCGGTTCCGGCGGCGTGGGGTCGGCCTCCGCCGCTTCTTTGGCGGCCGCCGCCTGTCGTGCCCGCTCCTCGGCAAGGGCGGTTCTCGCATTGTCGAGCAGGGTTCGGTAATCATCGATTTGGGGCGCCAGCCTGACAGCTTCCTCGGCGGCGGCAACGGCCTCGGCATACCGGCCGCGCTCGAAGGCGCGATAGGCCGTGTCGGCGGCCTTGTAGGCGGGGTCGTCGGTTGAAAGGGGCGCGTCCTGCGCGTCTTCCGCTACGATCTCACCGGCTTCCTCGTCCGCTTCCTCTTGCGCGCGGCCTTCCCTGATGGCGGCGGCCCGTTCGGCGAGGAGGCGAATGGCATCGTCGTCAAGCTCGGGATCGATTGTCGCCTCGGAGGCTGCCGCCGCATTGGCGGCCTGATAGACCTCGGTGGCGGGGGCCGGCGTCGCAGCGACGGGGTCCTCTTTGATCTCGCCGGCCTCGGCGGCAAGCTGACGCCGGGTCTCGGCATCGACATCCGGGTCGGAAGCGGCAAAAAGCGCTGCCTCCCGCGCTTCGCCGTTGCGGCCTGCGGCGAGGAGGGCTTCCACCAGCGCCAGCCTCAGCTCGCCGGCATCCGGCCTCTGCCGGATCGCTTCCCTGAGATCCGCGATCGCCCTTTCGGCATTGCCGTCGGCAAGCGCCTGCCTGGCGTTTCGGTAGAGAAGAAGCGGCGGGCCGGTAAGCGGCAGATATTCGATCCTGACGGTGGCTGCGCCTGCTGTCGTCTCCTGCGCCGCGACGGGCGCCACGGTCTGCACGACCATTGCCGCGGCGATCAGCAAGGGGAAGGGCCGGAAAGCCTTCATGGCCGGGCCTCCTGTTCGCTTTCAGCCGCGTCCGGCGTCCGGTCCTGTCTTCCCCGGGCCCTGGCAATGCGGGCGCGCTGCTCCTCGAGCGCGTTTTCGATCGCCTCCCTGAAGACGACGTCCCGGTCGACGAGATAGGAGCCGATCAGCCCGTCACGCTCGGGCTGGTAGTCGACAAGCGCCTTCTGCAGCACGTCATTGGAAATCGCCCCGTTTTCGACCAGGATTTCGCCAAGCAGGGGAATATTGGCCTCAATGCGCTCTTCTCTCGACGGCGCCTTGTCCCGGCCTCTCGATGCAAGCAGGCGCAGGCCTCCGGCAAGCACCCGGTCGCGCACGACAAAATAGCGCGGTTCATAGCCGAGGCGGTTGGCGATCGCCGCCAGCGCGTCCTCGGCAAGCGGAAAGGAGGTTGCGAGCGCGAGCCTGTCGCTCTCCTCGTCGACCACCGGCAGAACCCGGTAGGCAAACAGGAAATCCGGCCTGAACCGGTCGCGCGCGGCGACCAGGTCCTCCTCCGTCACGGTGATCAGGTCGAGGCCGGACTGGAAGGCGACGGCCTCGGCCAGCACGTCTTCCTCCAGCCAGCCCTCGTCCAGAAGGATGCGGCCGAGCGGCACGCGTCTGGCCTTCTGCGCTTCAAGCGATGTTTCAAGCTGGGCGGCGTTGATGGCGTGCCAGGAGACCAGCAGGTCGCCCAGTTTCGTCTTGCGATCCACCAGACCGTCGCCGGTCGGGAAGTCATGCATGGTCTTGTCCCAGACCAGGCGTTTGCCGGTGAAGAGGTGGTTGAGATACTGGTTCCATGCCCGCGCCATCGCCATGAAGTTCACGAAATTGCCAACGATGATGCGCGGGATGGACAGGAGGCCGTGTTCCCAGCCGAATGTGCGCGCGGTAAAATAGAAGCGCTGCGAAATGCGCAGGAAAAGGGCCACGGCGTTCAGGATCAGGACAAGCCCGACCCAGCCTTCGACGGCAAGGAGCGGCGGATAGCCGCCCGGAAGGAGCCCGAATGTGAAGCCGAGCTGGAACAGGATATACTGGAACGCGAGGACATAGGCGAAGACGGTCACGAAGGTGGTGACCATGCCCTTGCGGTCGCGCAGCATGAAATAGCGGTCGATGAGCGAACCGTGCCAGCCGAAATAGGCCCAGCCCTGAAAGCAGATGCCGAGCGACCAGCGCGCCTTCTGGCGGTATGAGGTGCGGAAGGTATTGGGAAAATATTCCTGGACGCACAGCGCCATCCGCACGGTCATGTCCTTTTCGGGACCGAAGCCGAACCAGGTCCTGCGCTTGACCTGGTAGTCGACGGGAAAACGGGCGAGGATGGAGCGCATGCCGTGCTCGGCGAGCCGCATGCCGATATCGTAGTCCTCGGTCAGCGTCTGGGTGTTGAAGGTCTGGTTGCTGTCTTCGGCCGAAAGCGTCAGCAGCGCCTTGCGCGAAAAGCAGGTGCCGACCCCGGCCGATGGCACCATGCCGGAAAGCGCCTCGCGCACGACGATGTCCTTGCCGTGCCACTCGGCGAATTCATCCATATAGACGCCTGCGACAAGATCGGACCAATGCCGCTCCAGCGAGTTGACCGGGATCTGGATGAGGTCGATGCGCGGCAGCAGATAGTTGAAGAAACGCAGCTCGAGCGGGTGCAGGACATCCTCGCTGTCATGCAGGATGACGCCGGCAAAGGATATGCCGTGCCGCTCCTCATGGGCAAAGATCGCCTGCACCACCCAGTTCAGGCAGTCTGCCTTGCAGGTTGGCCCGTCATGCGGCACCTCCACGCGCACGAGCTGGCGATAGCGCCGCCGCATGCGTTCCACCTCGTTGATGGTCGCCGCATCATTGCGGTAGGTGCCGACGAAGACCGTGTAATGGCGGTAGTCGAGCGTGCCGACCATGCCCTCGATCATCGCCGCGATCACGTCGCTTTCGAGCCAGGCCGGCACCATGATGGCGATATGCTGTTCGGGGCGGCCCAAAAGCTGGTCCGGCGTCAGCGGCTTGTAGCGGCGCTCGACGGTGAGGCGCCGCTTGATGGCGCGCAGATAGAACACGGCATCGATGAACAGGTCGTCGACGCAGGAGACGAGGATGATGACGGCAACGGCCGCCGTCAGATATTCCAGCACCCGGTAGTAGTCGGCGATCAGGTAGGGCCAGTAGAGCTCCATGGTTCCTCCCCGGCCCGCTCAGCTCTTGTCGTCTCGCCTGCGCCGCTTGGCGATGCGGGCGAGCAGCATGAGCAGGACGAAGCCGCCGAGGATCAGCGCCGTCATCAGGACCGGCACCTGGCGGAACCAGAAATCGGTATCGGTGAGCAGACGCCAGGAGAAACTGAACGGCTTTTTGGTCAGGCGGTCGGGTTCGGTGTTGCGCGGCAGCGGCCGGCCGCTGGTCCTGACCTCTGCCAGAACGCCGTCGGCCCCGATGACGGCGACATCGCCGTGCCTGAGCCGGAGTGGCTTTTCGATGAGCGGTCCGACGCCGTCCGCCGCATAGGTGAGGCCCGGCGCGTCGCCGCCGGTTTCCGCCTGCAGCAGGGCGATGTCGGACAGTCCTGTTGCGTCGAACAGCGTCGTGCCCTTCGCAGTTGTGATCTGAACGGTATTGCCGTCGACGCTTGCGCGTTCGCTCATGCCTTCCACCGCCACGTCGAGGAACAGGAAAGGCCTGTCCGGTTGCGGGTAGGCGGGTCTGTCGGCCACGCTGAAGCCGGCGCGATCGGGCGCAATGCCGCTGGCGTCGGCCAGCGCGATGAGGTTCGGCAGCGTCGTCAGCGCGTCTTCGAGCCAGCTCTTGTTGACGACGACGAGGCTGTCGCCCGCGAGTCTCGCGGACACGCTCGAGAAGTCTACCGCTTCAGGGGCGGGCGCGAGTTCGACATAGCTGTCGGGCGAGATCGAAACGGGATAGCCCTGCGGCAGTTCCTGGCAATCGCCGGGCGCCGGCTGGCGCTGGACCCGCACGACGATCATATTGCTCGGCAGCAGCGTGTAGGCGGGGACGGAAACGGAAATCGCCTCCGGCATGCCGTCGGCCTCAA
Organism: Martelella sp.; assembly: GCF_984369615.1. Lineage (NCBI taxonomy): Bacteria > Pseudomonadati > Pseudomonadota > Alphaproteobacteria > Hyphomicrobiales > Aurantimonadaceae > Martelella > Martelella sp. The sequence goes on from NZ_CFHTCS010000068.1 coordinate 9,278, forward strand.
GCTGTTTGGCGCCCAGAAGCATGTCGTTGAGGAAGACTGATGCCACCGGTCGCGTCGCGGTTGCGCCGGGCGCGGCGGAAACGAAGACATGAATGTCTGATGGCACCATGCCGGGCGGAATATCGCCGCCGAGATCGGCCGTCGTTGACCACTCGCCAAGCCCCACGACGCTGAAATTGCTGTCGGAATCGCCCGGCGGAAGCAGGGCCATCGTGTCACCGTCGGCCATCGGCAACCGCGCCGTGCGGACGACCATGTCGCCGGAGATCGCGGTGCGGCGCCACCAGGTGCTGAAAAGGCCTGCGGCTTCCCCGGCGCCTTCCGGCTGGACGGCAAGCACCGGCTCGCCGCCGACAAGACGCATGCTGTAGGAGCCCGTCTCGAGCGGCAGCGACAATGTCTCCCGTTCCGCGACAAGCGCCTGGAATGCCTCCCCGGCAGCCGGGTCGGCAGCCGCAAGCTCTGCGCCGATCGCCTTCAGCGCGGCGTCGATTTGCGCGGAAAGGGTCTCTCCGGCGATCGCGATGTCCGCCTGTATCCCGGTGGCGGAGAGCACGAGAAGCGCGCCGATCTGGGCCGGATCGTCGATCTCGACCAGGCCGCCGTGCGAGAATGCTGCAAAGCCCGGGACGCTTTCGAGCGCCGCGGGCACCGTGATGGAAGAGGCGTCGACCGTGTCGCCGCGCGCCGGCAGCGCCTTCAGTTGCAGGGTCTTGCCGGCTCTTTCCAGCGCCACGCCCAGCCGCCAGGCCGCGTCGTAGCTCTCGCTGTCAAGCGCGTCGCCCGCGACCAGCAGCGTTACGCTTCGCTTGAACGCGGCAAACGCGCTGGAAACGGTCTTGAGGTCGGCGGCGTTGTAGCTGTATTCCAGAGAGGTATCGGGATGAACGAGCAGCCGGTTGCTGTCCGGCCCGGTGCCGTAGCAATAGAACTGCCCGACCAGGGGCTGCCAGGCAATGCCGAGGCGCACGAAGCCGTCCTCGCGCGGGGCGCCGTCAACGCCGATGTCGAATTGGGTCTTTCCCCTTTCGCCCTCCGGCGAGCGCGCGGCCACGGCATAGCCGTCAAGCGAGAGGATATAGGTGGTCTTGCCGCCGTCGCCCCGCAGATAGGTGCCGTCGAAGAACAGGCTCGGCTCGATCAGCGGCACGCCGGCCGGAACCGGGATGAAGATCTCGCGGTTGACCCGGTTCGCCGAGAACGAGAGCGGTTCGGTGATGCCAAGGTCGCTCAGTGTTACTGTCCGGGTGACGATGTCGCTTTTGCCGAGCGCGTGGAGCGCATCGGCCACCTCGCCGGCCTCGGTCGTTCCCTGGCTTGACAACAGGAAGAGGCTCCCGATAGCGACGGACAATGTGGCTTTGCGGCCAGCACTGTTTCTGCGAGTTGTCATATCGTCAGCTCCCTTCGGCGCTTTCGGCATTTCGCTTTGTCATTGCGCCGCCTTCGGGTCGAAAGGAGAGACCGGCCGTCCGGCCAGCGCATCGGCGATGCGTCCGGCGGCCTTGCCGTCTCCGTAGGGGTTGATGACGCGGGAAAAGCCTTGATAATGCGCCGCGTCGTTCAGAAGCCTTTCGGTTTCCGTGACGATCCGCTCCGCCTCCGTCCCCACCAGGATGACGGCGCCGGCGGCCACGGCCTCCGGCCGCTCGGTGACGTCGCGCATCACCAGGACCGGCTTGCCGAGTGAGGGCGCCTCCTCCTGCACGCCGCCGGAATCCGTCAGGATGATTTCGGCCCGCGTCATCAGATAAACGAAATCCAGATAGGCCAGCGGGTCGATGAGATGGACATTGTCAAGCGTGCCGAGCAGTTCATGCACCGGCCCCGAGACATTCGGGTTGAGGTGCACCGGATAGACGATCTCGATGTCGTCGCGTTTTGAAAGCCGCGCCAGCGCCTTGCAGATATTGACGAAGCCGCTGCCGAAGCTTTCGCGCCGGTGCCCCGTGACCAGAACCAGCCGACGACCGGGGCTGAGGAAGGTGAACCGCTCTTCGAGCGTGTTGCGAAGGCTTGCGTCCTTGCCAATGCGGCCGGCCGTCTCCTTCAGCGCGTCGATGACCGTGTTGCCGGTGACGATGATGCGGCCGCCGAGATGCTCGCGTTCGAGGTTTTCGGCGCTCGAAGCCGTCGGCGCGAAAGCGAGTGATGATACCACGTCGATCACCCGGCGGTTCATTTCCTCCGGCCAGGGCCTTGAAAGGTCATAGGTCCTGAGCCCCGCCTCCACATGCCCGATCTTTATGCCGCGGTGGAAAGCGGCAAGGCTCGCCGCCATCGCCGATGTGGTATCGCCGTGAACCAGCACGCAATCGGGCCGCACCTCTTCCAGAACCGCGTCAAGGCCGGCGATGACACGGCAGGAAAGGCTGTTCAGCGTCTGGTTCGGGGCCATGACGGCAAGGTCGAAGTCCGGAACGATGCCGAAGAGGTCAAGCACCTGGTCCAGCATCGCGCGGTGCTGGCCTGTGACGCAGGTCACGCCGGTGACAGCGCTGTCGCGCGCGATCGCGTTGACGACCGGGGCCATCTTGATCGCTTCCGGTCTGGTGCCGAATACGCAGAGAACTTTCACAACATGATTTCCTTAGATACCCGGCCCGCCGCGATCGCCGTGTCCTGCATCCGGTTCGGATGGCGTCCCCGGCCGGCGATGCCCCCCCGGGACTGCCAACCGAACCGGCGCAGCGGCGCAGTACTGATATTTTCGATATGATTTTTAGGAGGTCATGGTTAATTATCGGTTACGCAGCCATCGGCGCTGAATGCAACCGCCCTGTTCGCGCGCTGTCGCGGGCGCGAAACGGGTCCGCGGTCCGACATCCCGCGCCTTTCGGCGGAAACGGCCGGCGAGACCCCTGTCAGCGTTGAGTTCGCCTCGTTTTTCGGTTACGGTTTTTGCTGCATGGCCTCGAGCGCAGGCTCGGGCGGGGGAGATGCGGGGATAGAATGACAGTGCCTTATCGCTGGTTCAGCCAGCGGCGGAAAGTGAAAGACCGGAGTTGGCCGTGCAATCACTGGCGCGGTTTCCTCGTCGGGACGTTGGGCATGGTTCTCGTTGCCTTCGCGATCCTCGACTATCCGGTCGGGGTCATGAGCAAGCAGCTTGACCCGCTCCTGCACCAGTACGGCAATCTGCTCACCGATTTCGGCAAGTCGGACTGGATCCTGATCGTCAGTTTCCTCGCCATCGTCGTCGGTCTCGGCGCTGCCGGTACAGGCGACCGGCGCACGCGGGCCAAGGGCGTCTTCCTCGCCCAGGCCTCCAGCTTCGTCTTCGCGGCCATCGCCTTTTCCGGCATCGCCGTCGCCCTCATCAAGAACATGATCGGCCGCGCGCGCCCCAACATGCTCTATCACGAAATCGGCCCGTTCGCCTTCAGCCCGATGCAGTTCGATGCTGATTTCGCCAGCTTTCCCTCGGGCCATTCGACCACGATCGCCGCGATCTTCACCTGCGCCGCCTTCTTCATGCCGCGCCACCGCGTGATGTTCTTCAGCCTCGCCGTCATATTCGCCATGTGCCGCACGATTGTCGGCGCGCACTATCCGAGCGACGTCATCGCCGGGCTTGCCTTCGGCGCGTGGTGCACCTATCTCGTCGCGATCTTTTTCTCGCGTTATCGCCTGGTGTTCAGGATCGACGACGGCGGCTGGCCGGTGCCGCGCAACAGCATCAGGGCGCTTAAACCGGCGTTCATGCAACACCGCCATCCACCCGCTTCCAGGCAAACAGACCTTGACTTGCGGGCGCAAAAGGGCCATTAGCCTTCGCGGTTAAAGGATACGCATGGATGCTGCAGTCGATACGTCAAAGATCGGGCGATATCACCCTGGCGCTGGGCGCCGGCGGCGTTCATGCATCCGCAATTCTCACCGAAACGGCCAAGAAAACGACGACGAAAACCGTCTGACGTCTCTGGCCCTGCCGCTCTCTCCCCGGCCCGGCCGGGGACGGGAAGGCGCCGTCAAGGCCGCTCTTCCGCTCCCGCCCACCAGGAGGAGAGAAACGAAAGAGAGCTAAATCATCATGGGTTTCAAGATTGCAGTCGCCGGCGCCACCGGCAATGTCGGGCGCGAAATGCTGTCCATCCTCGCAGAGCGCGGTTTCCCGGCCGATGAGGTCGTCGCGCTCGCTTCCAGCCGTTCCGTCGGCAAGGAAGTCTCCTTCGGCGACAAGACGCTGAAGGTAAAGAACCTCGAGAATTACGATTTCTCCGACACCGATATCTGCCTGATGTCGGCGGGCGGATCGATCTCGCAGAAGTGGTCGCCGAAGATCGGCGCCCAGGGCTGCGTCGTGATCGACAATTCGTCCGCCTGGCGTTACGACGCCGACGTGCCGCTGATCGTGCCGGAGGTCAATCCGGATGCCGTCGAGGGCTTTGCCAGGCGCAACATCATCGCCAATCCGAACTGCTCGACCGCCCAGCTCGTCGTCGCGCTGAAGCCGCTGCATGACGCGGCGACCATCAAGCGCGTCGTGGTCTCCACCTACCAGTCGGTCTCCGGCGCGGGCAAGGACGGCATGGACGAGCTGTTCAACCAGACCCGGGCCGTCTTCGTCGCCGATCCGATCGAGAACAGGAAGTTCACCAAGCGCATCGCCTTCAACGTCATTCCCCATATCGACGTCTTCATGGAGGACGGCTACACCAAGGAGGAATGGAAGGTTCTGGCCGAAACCAAGAAGATGCTGGACCCGAAGATCAAGGTTACCTGCACCGCCGTGCGCGTTCCGGTCTTCATCGGCCATGGCGAATCCGTGAACCTCGAATTCGAAAAGGAGATCACGGCCGAGGAAGCCCGCGAGATCCTGCGCGAGGCGCCGGGTTGCCTTGTCGTCGACAAGCATGAGGATGGCGGATACGTCACCCCCGTCGAATGCGCCGGCGAGGACGTCACCTATATTTCCCGCATCCGCGAGGACGCGACCGTGGAAAACGGCCTGGCGATGTGGGTGGTCTCCGACAACCTGCGCAAGGGCGCGGCGCTGAATGCCGTCCAGATCGCCGAGCTTCTGGTGGCCCGCAACCTGGTCAAGCCGCGCGCGACCGCCTGATCGGGCCGGAGAGTGCTGCAGTCTGCGAGACGGCGTCGGGAGACCGGCGCCGTTTTCCGTTCTGCCCTCTCCGCGCTACCGCGCCCGTCGCAGACGCGCGGAAAGCGCCTCGATATCCTCCAGCACCGCGCGGCGGACGGGCATGGGCCTGTTCGCGTTGCGCCGGCGGGCCGCATACCGTCTGGCAGACGGCAGGCGGGCGCCCGTATCGGTGATCCCTGCAAACAGGCCTTCCGCCCTTGCCGCGTTTTCGGCGACCGCAGAGCCGAGGAAGGAAGCCGGGTCGAAGGCCAGGATCAGTTCGCCATGCATGGGAACCACGCCCGCGCCTTCATCATGGGCAAGGGACTGCGCGCTTGTCATGTCGCCGATCAGCGGGCCGGCGAGAAGCTCGATCATGGCCGAAAGGGCCGAACCCTTGTGACCGCCGAAGGTCAGCATGGCGCCGTCGATGGCGGCCATCGGATCGGTCGTCGGCTCGCCCGCCGCATCGACCGCGACGCCCGCGGGCAGGGGCGAATTGGCGCGGCGGTGCAGCTCGAGATCGCCGCGGGCAATGGCCGAGGTGGCGAAGTCGAAGACGAAGGGGTCTTTGCCGGGGCGGGGCCAGCCGAAGGCGATCGGATTGGTGCCGAAGGCGGGACGCGCGCCGCCGGCAGGCGCCACCCAGGCATGGCTTACCGTCATGGCGAGCGCGACGAGGCCCTTGTCCGCGATCGCCTCGATCTCCGGCCAGAGGGCGGAGAAGTGATAGCAATTGTTGATCGCCAGCGCGGCAAGCCCCGCCGTCCTTGCCTTTTCGACAAGATGCGGCAGGCCTGCCTCGAACGCCGTCAGCGAGATGCCGCGGCGGGCATCGACGCGCACGATCGCCGGCGCCCGGTCATCGACCGCCGGCGTCGCCTTCGGGTCGACCTTGCCCCTTTCCGCAAGCTCGGCGCAGGAGAGCAGGCGGTAAAGCCCGTGGGAATGGCATTCGTCGCCCTGCGCAAGCACCGTTGACGCGGTGATGGCGCGCGCATGGTCGGGGCCATAGCCCGCAAGGCGCATCACCTCCTCGCCCAGTCTTGTTGCCGCCTCGCGCGTGATCGTGGTTTCGTCGCCGGACATCATGCTCCTTTCGCCGGTTTGGGTTGCGGATGCCGGCGTGCCTGACGGCCAGATCGAACGGATCTCGCCCAGCGGGTGGATTTTCGGCAGGCTGCCGAGCGCGACAAGCTTACAGCATCGGCCCGAAAATCGGAATCGATTTTCGGAAAGCACGATGCGTAGATT